>DAOUEN010000125.1:0-5312 GCA_034430415.1 Dehalococcoidia bacterium | reverse complement strand
GTCCGCCAGGGCTTTGAGGGCCGCCTGCCCGACCATATCATCTACCAGACCAAGCGCTTCTTCGCCCAGGGCTCGGGTGTGGCCTCGATCATGCGCTCGCAGGCCGAGAAACAGATCTCTGAAGCCGAGGTCGCGGAGCACAACAGGGTAGAGGGCAACCCGTGGCTCTCTTCCGTGGAGGAGCTGTACTACTACCGCATGTTCAAGGAGACCTTCCCTGACCCTGCCTTCGACCGGCTGGTGGGAAGGTGGGATCCCTTGAGGCCCGACTTCTTCCTCAGGTAGGACAGCTTCGCAATACGCGACCCCAGGGCGGGTGGTCTCCGCGCCGTCAACCTTTTGCCATCTCGTTCGTTATAGTACTACGAGGGACAAAGTACACGAGAGCGGAGATGGTCAAATCACATCTGCGTCCGGCGATGGCCGCCATGGGGCTGGCGGCGCTTCTCGCCGGGGTCTGCGGATGCCAGCCGGCGCTGCCAGTTGAGAATGCCGCGGATGCCCGGGATGCCGCCATCGATTACCTCCGGGAGCACAATGGACTGAATGCCCCGGGCGAAGATGTAGAGTGGCAGGAGACGGACACCACTCCCCAGGGGGTGGCGGGAGCCGCCTGCAGGGAGTTCATCTCCGGCGAATGGACGGTCGTGGTGTCCTACCCGGTGCTGCCTCTGGAACTCACCGTGTACCAGGTGGTTGTGCTCTCCAGCATCGAGCCACCCCGGCAATGGGAAGGCAGTGTCAACCCCGACGGCAGCGTGACCGAGCTGAGCGCCTTGAAGCCGATGGGGTATGGTATGATTCACTGATTGAGGACCGCACCGGCCTCAACGACTTCTGGACCGAGAGCATTGACAGAACAGGGTAACGGGAAAGGCCGCGCGCAAGCGGAAGAGTGGCTTGATGTCGCCAGAAAGGCAGCCCGGGAGGCAGGGAAATTCCTCCTGGGAAGCCTGGACAGGCCGGGTGAAGTCAGCTACAAGGACGAGGGACACCGCAATCCTGCCTCGCAGGCGGACAGGGAAGCTGAGAGCATCGTCCTGGGCATCCTGGGCCGCAGCTTTCCCGACCACAGCTTCCTCTCCGAAGAGGCGGGCCGGGCAGGCGGGCCTGCCGACCATACCTGGGTCATCGACCCGCTGGACGGGACGGTGAACTTCATACACGGGGTCCGCTACTTCGCCGTGTCCATAGCCCTGCTGCAGGGCCACGATATTGTCCTCGGTGTGGTGTACAACCCCGCTGCGGACGAGATGTTCACCGGAACACAAGGCAGCGGGGCCTACCTGAACGGAGAGAGGATCCGCGTGTCGAACACCGCCAGGATCGATGAAGGCCTGCTGGCGGCGGGATTCCCCTACGACCGCCGTTCACCGGCGTTCGACAGGAGCGCCAGACGCTTTGCCCGCTTGGCCAGGGAGGGCCAGGCAGCCAGGCGCGACGGCTCCACCGCCCTGGCCCTGTGCAACGTGGCCTGCGGGAGGTACGATGGCTTCTGCGTGGAGCAGAATGAGCTGTGGGACTATGCCGCGGGCATCCTGCTGGTCAGCGAAGCGGGTGGCAGGGTCAGCGATTTCGACGGCCAGCCGTACCGGGTCGGCATCAGCAGAAAGGAAACGCTGGCAAGCAACGGAAGGCTTCATCAGGCCATACTGGACTGCGTTGCTACCACCCGATAGACCGCAGGTAGGCATTCCTGCTCAGTCCCAGCCGGAAGGGGACCATCTCGTGAGGCACCTGGAAATGCTCGGACATCTTCCATCCATCGAGGCTATCGCCCTCAGCCTCCCTGAGACCCTGAAGCTCTTCCTCGGGAACAAGCAGCCAGGCGGCGAATACCTCGGCGTCGGCCTCCTGCCGCTGCCGCCGACTCAGCAGTTCAGCCCGTTCCTTCAGACAGAGCTGGTTGCCGTGGTGCATGAAATGATGTCCCAGGCAGTGGGCAATGCACCACCTCTCCCACTTCGGCGCTAGCTCTTCCCTGATGGCTATGCAGTCCCACAGCAGTACATCCCACCACCTCTCCGGCAGGGGAGCCGTCACCACCTGAAGGCCTTCCCTCTGAGCAATGGCCCGAGGATCGCTGGTGCCGAACTTCCTCCTCACCCGGCTGGCCGCCGCTTTGCCCGACATGGCAGCCCGTCCCCGCTCTACTCGCCCGGCTTCTCCCACCGCCGCATCTTGATCATCCGCACGAAGCCCTTGAACCACTCCTTCTCGTCGTCAGAGAGGTGCTGCCACTCATCCCGGAAGAAAAGCCTCAACTCGGGGTCGCCTATCAGTTCCTCGTCGCTGGGCGGCGGCGTCTCGCTGAAGTATCCCGCCTCCCGGAATATCTCCAGCTCAGGCACGCCCAGCGCTCTGGCCAGTGCCCTCAGAGTCTTCTTCCCCGGCAGCGTCCTCCCGGTCTCTATATGCGCGATGAACCCGTCGCTCACCCCCACCTTCCCGGCCAGGTCTTTCTGGGTGACAGCAGGGCGCATCGCTTCCCGCCACGCCTTCAGCCTCCGGCCAAATCCTTCATACCGCCATTCTGGCATCATTGCCCCCTTATCGCTTATCGTTGGTAAGATTATAACATATCAAGCCTCTGCAATGTCAAGTCCTCTCCTCCGGGATTGACAAATCAAGGCGGACTGCTACAATAGCGGCGGCCGACCCCCGGGGTTGGCATTGCTGGCATATTCGGCCTGCACCCGGCGAATTGAGTGCAGTCCTGTGCCCTGCTGGAGAAGCGAGCGGATTCGGGAGCAGCTTGAGCCTGACGATGTCGTGGCCTGAAAAGCCGATACGTGTAGTCTTTGCCCTGGCACTGGCCGGCAACCTGGCACTGACGACAATGCCGGACGCCCGGGCGGCGGCTGACCCCGACCTGACTGAGTGGAGCCGGGCAGGGACTCCCAGCGAAGAGGACTTCGTCATCGCCCAGAACTCCGACGTCATCAGCTTCGACACCATGGGCGACGGCGACATCGTCTATGCCGTGCTGGACGGCGTGTACGAGTGGGACCCCGCCGCAGGGGCCAGCGGCGACTGGGTGAAGGGAGGAGCGGGAGGCAGTTTGGGCTCCGTCGGCGAGGACCTGTACGGCGACGCCCTGCTCAGGTCGGAGGACGGCGGCGCCACCTGGGAGGACGTCACCGACGAGCTTCACCAGGAGGGCATGTATGCCCCCATGATGGTATCCGTCTCTCCGGACGACGCCGACCTGGTGGTGGTGGCGGGATACGGCGACGACGACCTCGACGGCACCCCGGACAGCTCAAGGGTGGCCGGCTCCGACGACGGCGGCGATGGTTTCTCCGACACGGGCTTCCACACGGTGACCAGCGACGACATCCTCTGCCTCGATGTCTCTCCGCAGAGAGACGGCGACTCCGTCATTGCCGCCGGGGACGACAGCGGCGGCCTGTGGGTCTACGAGGCCGGGAGCATGTTCGGCGGCAGCTGGCAGGACGCCACCGCCGAGGACGGATGGGACAACAGCGGTGCTATCACCACCAAAGCAGTTACCTCCGTGGCCTTCTCATCGAGCTTCTTCGACGACGACACCGTACTGGCCGTGTGCGCCGCGGAAGCGGGCCTGAACACCCAGAACCCGGACGCGACCTACCAGCAGTCGGGCATCTGGGGAACGAGCAAGAAATGGAACGCTGCCGCCGGAGACCCCTTTTCGCCGGCGGCGCTGATCATAGACCAGCCGCCCTACGATTTCGATGGCGACGGGTACTACGAGGCATGGGAGCACCCCACGGGGATAGCCCTGCCCGAAGACTTCAGCGGCTACGACCTGGCCTTCAGAAATAACTGGGTCTACGTCAACTTCGATACGCCCGACCCAACCGGGGGTGCCGCTTCATCCATTATTCCTCCAGGGTTCGCCGACGCGAAGCAACAGGTCGGCCACGTATTCCTCATCAACGGGCCTTTCGCTCAGTACGCCGGGATCCGCTGCGAGCGCTGGGACACCAGCGAAGACCATCCCCTGATGGCCGGCATCGCCATGACCGGCATCATCGCTGACGGCGAGCTTATGGTGGGCCTGATGGGCCAGGCCACGGACGACGCGGACAACGGCGAGGACACGCCCTGCTGCGAAGGCGTGTCCATCTACTGGACCAGCCAGTGGCCCATCAACCAGTGCTGCCCAGAGCAGTGGTCGCAGGCCACCAAGGTCCCCACGGGACGGCGCAACGCCCTGGTGGCCTACGCCCGAGACGGCCGCAAGGCCTACGCCGCCACCTCCGGAAACCGGAGCGCCTCCGACGATTGGGACGAGTCCGCCTTCTCCGTCAGCGAGTGGGAGGAGGTGGGCAAGTACTGGAACCAGCCCGGCCTCATCGACACCTTCATCGATTACTTGAGCGACGTGGCGGTCAACCCCGACTGCGGCACCATCTACCTGTTCAGCCGCAACGAGGAGTCCGGCGACTGCGGCTGCGACAGCGTGTGGTACAGCACCGACGACGGAGCGACGTACCTCAGGATATGGAACGAGGACCTGGGCGGCAGCCCCGAGCAGGGGCTCATCCGACTGGCCCCTGAAGAGACATCCGAGATACTCACCGTCTACCTGGTCGACCGCGGCACCGACACCCTGTGGTGGAACGACGATAGCGGCCTGACCCAGTGGACGAGCAGGCAGGTCCCCACGCTACCCGACATCCAGGACCTGGCCACCGCCTCCGAGAAGGATATCTACGTGGTGTCCTCCAACGGCAAGGTCTCCAGCTCGCCCAAGCACGGCGTGCCCGCATCCTGGACGAAGGCTGCGGACGCGGGCCTGTCCTCCAGCGAGGGCGGCCACACTATCGCCTGCCTTGACGGGCACGTCCTGGTGGGCGGTAAGGACGGCACCGTGGGCTTCTCCGACGACTCCGCCTCCAGCTTCAGCACCGTGGGGTCCAAGAACGAGCTGGGCTCCGGCGGCTGGGTACACGTGGCCTTCGACACCTTCTACACCGACAACGACATGTTCTACGCCGGCGTGGCCTGGGGCGACATGGGCATGGGCGTCTGGCGCTTCCAGAACGGCGTTAGCTCCAAGTGGAAGGACCTCAAGGCCAATCCCACCCTGGACCAGCTCGGCGGCCCAGGCAGCACACCACTCGACATCTACATCTTCGGCCTGGCCCTCGACTGGGATAACCCCATGTCCAGCGCCGCCACCGGAGGAGTCCTCTACGCTACCTACGGCTACTGGGATGGCGGCGGTGAGCCCTACACCGGCGTGGCCCGCTGTCTTGAGCCGGCAGCGGAGAAATGCTGCGGCGGTCTTGACTGGGACTACCTCCACGCTGGCCTGACAGTCG
>DAOUEN010000124.1:0-3314 GCA_034430415.1 Dehalococcoidia bacterium | reverse complement strand
CGCCTCACGCAATTCAGGCACTTGACAAATCAGCGCGGGCGTTTTAATGTTGACGCCCCCAAGTAATCGAGCCGCAGCGGGTGACCATGTAGGCGATGGCCGAAAGGAACGAAGCGGGGGTGAGGTTACTTGGGGTTTTGTCGTACGCCTCTGCTACTTGAGCGCAGGCTCATCGAGGCCCACACCCTTGGAGATTACCTTCTTCCACGCTGACTTCAAGTCCGCGATGTTCTTCGCCGCAAGCAGTAGCTGAGCGTGGTCGGCTTCTTCCTGGCTGAAGGCATCGATATGGGCACAGACGTCCGCCAGCCTGTCCGCGGGAAACTTGCATGCGCCGTTCTCGTCCATATGGACCAGCTCGCCCGGTGCCACGTCCATTCCGGCAACGGTGACGGGCACGTTCACCCCCCTGATGGCAAGGCTTCCGTGTCCGGAGGTGACACCCGTCATCATGTGCTGGACTCCCAGCGGACGTACCTCGTCAATATCCCTCAAGGGACCGTTGGTGATAACCCCCACAACCCCACACGCTTTGTACAAAGTTGCGGACTGGCCGCCGAAGAGCCCCGCCCTGCTGAGTATCTCCGGCGGAAATATCTCCTGGCACAGCACTATCGAGGGCTTCCTCGATCTATCCAGGGCATCTATGAAGTCCATATATGACACCGACGGATGCTCCGGATCAGGCAGGGAAAAGACCATGGTAACCGCGTAACCTATCCTCCTCCCCATCTCAGGAAACATGCACCTCACGGACTGATCGGTGTACCACTTCCCCTTCCACGGATGGTAGAGGCCGAGGCAATGAGCATGTTCCGGGTAGGAAGCCACCACGTTTCCCACCGTCGGAGTATTGAACCTCAACAGCTTATCCAGCATCTCCTTTTCCGACAGTCCGGACATCTCTAGCCTCCTTTCACAGTCAGGCTATTCTACTATCTGCACATCCCGCCAGCATAGTGGCAACGCCTCATAGCGAGTTGGCGAGCGAACTTGAGTTACCCACGGACAGGCGGCGAGCGGCATCAGGGCTGAGGTGCCGCGGTCTCCACCATCTGTCCCCATCGTGAGACGAACTTTTCTTTGGCCTGCGGATTGACGATGGCGATTGGCCACTCATTCCTGAGCACGCGTTCTACCTCCTCGACAGGCCATCGCCACTTGACTTCAAGAGCCTCAGGGGACCTGAAGGCACAGTGCCCCGTGCTGATGACATTGTCCAGGGATAGCAGTGGGTTCCCTGGCTCCGGGGGCTCGGAATCAAAGACATCCAGGGCAGCCATCGCCAGTTTGCCTGTCGTCAGCGCCTCGTAGAGAGCCTGCTCGTCCACGAATCCTCCGCGGGCAGTATTGACAAGGCATGCCGATGGCTTAGTTCTACCGAACGCTTCGCGATTGAACGCATGCCTGGTCTCCGCTGTGAGAGCAGCGTGGATGGACACGAAATCAGATTCCTGCAGCAGAGTCGCCCAATCAACGAGCTCAACCCCCATGTCTGCCGCAACAGAACTACCCACGTAGGGGTCACAGGCAATAATTCGCATCCCAAACCCCTTTGCCTTGGGCACGACGGCCCTGGCTATAGCGCCAAAGCCGAAGAGGCCGAGCGTCCGCCCACGCAGCCGGTCTATGCCCGGCCCTATCACTTCCGTGATCATCGATGATCTTGGCCCGAATTGCCAGTACCCGCTCCTTACCGCACTATTCGCGCTGACCACCCTCCTCGTGCACGCCAGGACGAGAGCCATCGCATGGTCCGACACCTCCTCGATGCAGTAACCAGGGACGTTGGTCACCAGCATGCCCTGCTCTGCAGCCGCGGCAGTATCGATACTATCGTAGCCTATCTGAACAACAGCGATGATCCTGCAGCGCGACAGCTTCTCTATCACCCTCCGAGGCATGGGGCGCTGACTCCCCGAGGTGATAACCGCGTCCGCGTCACGTGCCAGCGCGATGACTTCCTCATCCGTGTTGCACTCCCGCCCGACGAAGTCGACTCCCAATTCCTCGAACCTGCGAGGGTACTTGGCCGCTTCACCTGCGACCCGCAACGGCATTACCACCAGGTAACTCATGTGCCATCCTTCGGACACAGCGACCGGAGCCCTGAAACCTCAGGCCCGGTTGTGGTCCTTTACGGTATTCTCAAAGCACGAATCTATCTCAATCGTGCTCTCCTGTCAAGGCTCCAGACCACAACGCACCGAGATTACAGCTCCTCCTCGAATACGATATAATAGGCAGGCCGCGTCGTTATCCTCCACAAGGGAATGGACAACAGCAGAACCGGAGCACACGCAAATGGTTGAAGAGATCCTGCCGGGTCTGTACAGAATGGAAATCCACCTTCCCAGGAGCCCTCTGAAGGCCACCAACTCCTACCTCATAAGAGGACGGGAGCGCTGCCTGATCGTGGACACGGGGTTCAATCGGGAGGAGTGCATGAATGACATGCTGTCGTGCCTGCACACCCTGAACGTGGACCTGAAGGACGCGGACTTCTTCATTACTCACCTGCACGCGGACCACCTGGGACTGGTGGGCGAGCTGGCCGCCGACTCGTCGAAGGTCTACTTCAACCAAGGGGACGCCCCCCTGGCCAACCCCGGCCGGGAATACTGGGAGCAGCTCGGGGCTTTCTTCAAGGCACACGGCTTCCCCGAAGAAGCGATTGAAGGGGTCGTGAAAAGGCATCCGGGTCGTGTTCACGGCCCGAAGCGCGACATCGACTTCTGCATCCTGAAAGATGGTGACAGGATTGACGTTGGAGACTACTCCTTCACCTGCATCGAGACGCCGGGGCACACTCCGGGACACACTTGCCTGTATGAGGCCGACAGAAAGGTCCTCCTCTGCGGCGACCACATTCTTTTCGACATCACGCCCAATATCACCACCTGGCCCGGCATGAAGGACTCCCTGGGGCAATACCTGAGGAGCCTGGACAAGGTGCGTGACCTCGATGTCAAGCTGGTGCTTCCCGGCCACAGGGGCAACTCAAACGACCACAGGAAGAGGATCGGCGAGCTGGAGGAACATCATCGAGCCAGATTGAAAGAGGTGGTCATCGCTCTTGAGGACGGCGGGAAGACTGCCTTTCAGGTGGCTCCCTGGGTGACCTGGGATATCCAGATCTCGTCGTGGGAGGCATTCCCCATGGTGCAGAAAGTGTTCGCGGTGGGAGAGACTCTGGCCCACCTGGAGTATCTCGAGGGTGAAGGAAGCATACATCGAAGCGTCGAAGACGGCACAATAGTGTCCTCCCTGCGTTGAACAACGAGCACAGCGGAGCAAAAAGGAGAGGAAAATGG
>DAOUEN010000123.1:0-3852 GCA_034430415.1 Dehalococcoidia bacterium | reverse complement strand
TACCTGGGGCAACAGGCCATCGGGTCTGATTTCTTGCCCTCCAATTCTGAGGGGATGTCATTTCAAGACAGCATTCGGGCTGGCTTCAAGGAGGCTCTGTACACAGGACTGGACGCTTTCGGCGGCTTGCCTTCCGTCCTGGTGGCTGTTGGGGAGCAGTTCAGGCAGAAGAGGGAGAAGACGAATATACGCCCTCTACTGTCTCATCCCGGGGCCCTGCTGCGTGTGATCAAGGGAGTGGCCAGGAGCAAATTGGCTCGCCGTCCCATGTTGCCCAAGGACCTGTGGCCGATCAAGGGGATCGTGGGTGGTGGCTCGGACAGCGCCGTCTTCAGCCGGAAGGTGGAGGAGCTATGGGGCAGACGTCCCCTCGAGATATACGGCGGTACCGAGGGAGGCATCTATGCCATGCAGACCTGGGACTACGAGGGGATGACGTTCGTCCCCAATCTCGGCTTCCTGGAGTTCATACCTGAGAGGGAGTGGTTCAAATGGCAACTGGACCATTCCTACCGACCGAAAACCGTATTGCTGGACGAGGTGAAGGCAGGGGAGGACTACGAGGTAGTCATCACCAACTTCCACGGCGGAGCCTTGACCAGGTTCAGGGTCGGCGATATCGTCAGGATAACTTCGCTGCGGAATGAGAGACTGGGCATCGATATTCCCCAGATGCTATTCCACAGTCGGGCCGATGACCTCATTGACATATTCGGTGTTGGCCATATTACAGAGAAGCTGATCTGGCAGGCGATCGAGAACACTGGCATTCCTTACGTGGACTGGGTAGCGTGCAAGGAAGCGGTGGAGGACAAACCGACGGTGCACCTCTACATTGAACTTAAACGCGACTACATCGCCAGCGAACAAGCTGTAGCGGCAGCGGTGTACGATAAACTCGTGGAACTGGACAAGGCATACAACTTCAATCTCTACAAGTATGCCTACGGCGACGCGGTAGAGCTATTGGGTCTGAAGCCCATAAACGTCACCTTCCTGGCTCAAGGGGCTTTTGCCAGCTACATCTTGCAGCGGCAGGCGGAGGGCGCCGATTTGGGTCATCTGAAGCCACCTCACGTTAATCCGTCGGAAAAAGTGCTATCCCAGTTGACAGGGCCGAAGGTGGAGGTGGAGGCTGTTCGGGTGAGGGAAGCCGAGGGAGTGGCGGTTCGCTGAGGGAGACGTAAGGACCAGATGATAGCGGGGGCGAGGCTCTCAGCCTCGCCCCTATCGCTTATATCCCGCTCCTGGAGGGTCCCTGGCGTACTTTAGTCCTCTTGACAGTACCCGGGTTTATGCCAATAATTGCCTTGCATTATGAATACGCATGCCCTAGTGCCTCTGATTGCTGCCGTGGCCTACGTTCCTCTGCTCGTCGGGCTGCTGATGAATCGGCCGTGGGGCAGGCAGCAATGGCTTTTCCTGCTCTTTCTGATCCCCGCCTTCTTGTGGAGCGTTGTCGACATTTTCTTTCGCAGCGATTCTTTCGTGGAGGATAAGCTGCTCCTGGTTAGGCTGGGCATCTGCCTTGCCGTCTGGATGGGGGTTCAGTACCACTACCTCCTGTGCTCCTTCTACCGCTCTCAGCGCATCAAGGTGCCGTTTGCCTATGTGTTGTTGGCCGGCGCTATTGTCATGGCAGCACTGGGCGCTGTTCCGCGGGCGATGGAGGTGAGCGCCGAGGGCATCAATATTAGCTATGGCACCCCGATTCTGTTCGTTGTGTCCGGTGTGTTCGCTCTTGGTGGCAGGGATATTTATCTGCTGGCACGGAGGCGCAGGATATTGGCTGACCCGGCTGAACGTAACCAGATCGCCTATCTATTCGTCGGAGTTATCGCTCTAATTGTCTTGACCTCCTTTTCCTTTGTCCCTTCCGGGGGGAAATACCCTGTTGGCCACGTCGGCAACCTGCTGAACGCCTGCGTCTTGACCTATGCCGTTGTGGCGCATCGGCTGTTGGACGTGAGAGTCGTTCTGCGTCGGGTGCTGATGTACGTGGGCATGTATGGCGTCGGCGTAGCCGGCATACTGTTGCTGCTCTTCCTGGCTCACCTGGCCCTGGGTTTCAACGTGCATGTTCCCACCCTGACCGGGGCCATCATCATAGGAATCCCGTTGACCTTCTTCCTCCTTCATCAGGTGCGCGAACCCTGGCAGGAGAAGGTGGAGCAGTCTTTTGGCGGAGATAAATACCGCCATCGCCGGCGGCTATCGGACTTCATTGCCAAGATACACAATGTCCCCACCCTGGAGCAGTTTGGCAAGCGGCTGCTGTCCCTGCTTTCCCAGTCTGTTGACAGCAGAAGAGCCTGTCTGCTACTGCCGGAGGCCGAAGGCGGCGACTTTGCTGCCAGGTTCGCCTACCCGGCGACTGAGGACAATCCCATGGCCGGCGTGAGGCTGAGACGGGACAGCCCGGTGGTGACCTGGCTTGAGCGGGAGGCCCGGACGCTTCCGAGGAGGTTTTTGGACACCGTTCCCGAGTTCCAGGGCCTGTGGCAGGACGAGAGGAGAGATGTGGAAGTGACGGATGTGGAGATCATGGTGCCCCTCATGAATGGGCGTGAGCTTGTTGCTATTCTGGTGGTTGGTGATAGGAGAGACGGTAAGCTCTATGGCGTGGAGGATATTGACCTGATGGAGGCCATTGCCGGCCGTGTGGCGGCGAGCATGGAGAAGGAGTACCTCCACGAGCAACTGGAAGAGCAGGAAAGGGAGCTGAGCCTTGCCAACCGGCTGACTGGAATAATAACCTCGAGCCTGAACATCCAGGATATCTTCCATGGCTTCGCCCGGGAGTTGGAGAAGGTGGTTGAACTTGACTATGCCATGATTATCTTGATTGAAGAGGATGAGCTGAGCGTCTTCGCGATATCTGACGCGGAGATAGCATCCCGGTGGGTGGGTAGAAGGATACCGCTGGCGGGGTCGGCGACCGAATGGGTGGCCAGGAACGTGAAGTCCGTGTATGAGCCTGACCTGGAGAAGGGCAGCAGGTTCGCCACGACAGAGTACTTCAGGGCGGAGGGAGTTCGCTGCAAAGTGGCCTTGCCCTTGGTGGTGCGGGGCGAAGTCATTGGCACCCTGAACGTAGGTGGTTCGCGTCCCGACCTGTATGGCGCCAAGGACATACGGCTGCTGGAGAATCTGGCTCTGCAGATTGCCACTCCTATCGAGAATGCTCACCTCTACGACAAGGCGGAGCAGAGAGGTCGTGTTGACGAGCTTACCGAGCTGTTCAACCGGCGTCATTTTGAGGAAAGGCTCAAGGAGGAGATCGGGCGACACGCCAGATACGCCAGTGAGTTCTCCCTGTTCATGTTGGACCTCGATTCCTTTAAGGCGTACAACGACATGTACGGGCACCCGTCCGGCGACCAACTCCTGAGGCGGATTGGCGCTATTGTCAGGGGGTCGGTCAGGGATTCTGACCAGGCTTTTCGCTACGGTGGGGATGAGATTGTGGTCATTCTGCCGCAGACGTCCGTGGATGATGCCCGTGTGGTAGCCGAGCGAATTCGTGAGAACATCGCTGCCGAGATGGAGACCAGGCAGCTTGGAGTTACCTGTAGCATCGGACTGGCGAGCTATCCTTCTGACGGAGTGATGTCGGGCGAGTTGCTTGATACAGCCGATACTGCTCTCTATTATGCCAAGAACACCGGCGGCAACCGCACTTATATTTCCTCTAGAATCCTGACTGATCCGGCTCCCGCTGTGGGGAACGACGCACGGAAGAGTGGCTTGAGCGCTGTCTATGCCCTATCGGCAGCTGTGGATGCCAGAGACCACTACACCTACGGTCAGTCCAAAAGAGTCAACACCTACGCTGTGGCTCTGGCTGAGGCT
>DAOUEN010000122.1:0-22739 GCA_034430415.1 Dehalococcoidia bacterium | reverse complement strand
GCCCAGTCCGGACTCGATGGAAAACCCACCACTATCAACAATGTGAAGAGCCTGGCCTCCGTCCCCGTCATCATAGACCGGGGGGCCGACTGGTTTGCCGACATAGGCACTGAGAAGAGCAAGGGAACCGCTGTCTTCGCCCTCAGCGGCAAGATAGCCAACAGCGGCCTGGTCGAGGTGCCCATGGGTACCCCCCTGTCTACCATCATCTTTGATATCGGAGGTGGTATCCCCCGCGGCAAGCGGTTCAAGGCAGTGCAGACAGGTGGACCCTCAGGCGGTTGCATCCCGGCCCGGTACCTCGACGTCCCTGTGGAATACGAGACCCTGACCCAGTTGGGCTCGATTATGGGTTCAGGAGGCATGGTAGTCCTGGACGAGACCACCTGCATGGTGGAGATAGCCAGGTACTTCCTCAGCTTCACTCAGGCCGAGTGCTGCGGCAAGTGCGTCCCTGGCCGCCTGGGGACCAGGCAGATGCTGGAAATCCTCACCAGGATAACTCAGGGAAACGGTCGTGAAGAAGATATCGACACCCTCCTTACCATTGCCCGGACGGTCAAGGCGTCCGCCCTCTGCGGCCTGGGGCAGACCTGTCCCAACCCGGTGCTCACCACCATCAACTATTTCAGAGACGAATACGAGGCCCACATCAAGGAGAAGAAATGCCCTGCGGCTGTCTGCGATTCCCTCATGATCTCACCCTGTCAGCATACCTGCCCGGTGGGCATCAACATCCCCAAGTATGTGGCTCACATCGCTGCCGCTGAGTATCTGGAGGCCGTGGACACTATCAGGGAGCGCAACCCGTTTCCCTCCATTTGCGGGCGCATCTGTCATCACCCCTGCGAGGGGAGATGCCGCCGCGGGGAACTCGACGAACCGGTGGCCATTATGGCGCTGAAGCGCTTCGTTGCCGACTGGTACTTTGACCATGCCGCCGAACTGCCTCAGCCGGAACCCTTCCCACAAACCCACAGCCAGAAAGTGGCCGTGGTGGGAGCCGGGCCGGCGGGACTCTCTTGCGCCTACTTCCTGGCCCAGATGGGCTATTCCGTCACCGTTTTCGAAGCCCTTCCCATTGGGGGCGGCATGATATCGGTAGCCGTACCTGACTTCCGTTTGCCCCGAGAGGTCATCAGCAGGGAAATCGACTACATCGTCAAGCGCGGGGTGGAGATAAAATACAATACGCCCGTCAACGCGAATTTCACCATAGAGCACATCAGAAATAGCGGTTATCCAGCCGTCTTCATTGCTGCTGGAGCCCAGAGAAGTCAACGCATTGGCATACCTGGAGAAATCGACGATAGTGAAGGATTCTACTATGGCCTGAGATTCCTCAGAGATATCAAGGTCGGCAGGCCGGTCAGAATCGGGCATCGTGTAGCTGTCATCGGAGGAGGCAATGTGGCTCTGGACGCCTCCCGCACTGCTCTCCGCCTCGGCGCTGACGAAGTCAGCCTCTTCTACCGCCGCTCGCGCGACGAGATGCCCGTTTCCGAGCTGGAATACAAGGACGCCCTGTCTGAGGGAATCCAGATCAACTTCCTGGTAAGCCCCACCCGCATAGCAAGTGACAACTGGAAGGTGACGGGTCTGCATTGTATCCGCATGAAGCTCGGGGAGCCCGACGCCACCGGGCGCCGCCGTCCCATCCCCATCTCTGGCTCCGAGTTCCTTGCCAGCGCAGATACCGTGATCGCCGCTGTGGGTCAGGCCCCCGATCTATCCTTTCTTCCTCCAGATAGTGCCCTGGAGCGCACCAGGTGGGAAAGGTTGGCGGTCGATGGCAACCGCTTGGCCACCAGCGTCCCCGGTGTCTTCGCCGGAGGAGACTTCGTTGCCGGGCCTGGTATGGTCATAGAGGCCATCGCTGCCGGCCGAAGAGGCGCCTTTGCCATAGACAAGTATCTCCAGGGCGACGACTCCAGGGTCGAGATGTACGACTTGAAGCCCGCCGTCGTTGAGGAAGCCATACGCCCAGAGGAGGAAGAAGCCTGGGAGCCGCAGTTCAGACCTCAGATATCTACCCTTCCTCTTGCAGAAAGGAAGCACAGCTTCAAGGAGACGGAGTTGGCGCTCTCGGAAGACAAGGCCAGACAGGAAGCCAGGCGTTGTCTGCGCTGTGACCTGGAGAGCTAACGACAAGACCCCGTGGCCTGATAATGGAGGTTGAGCATGAAGTCCATCACCAAGCAGAAGCCTTTCGATGAAATACAACAGCAACTCACCGGCTTCGACCGGGTGTATATTGCTGGCTGCGGCACATGCGCCACGATGACCAGGACCGGCGGCACAGAGGAGGTCCTGGTTATGAAGGAGCGCCTGCAGGAACTGGGCAAGCTGGTGACAGGCTTCAGGGTTATCCCCACGGCCTGTGATGAGATGACCGCGGTAGCCGTCGCCGAGGACAGAGGAGCTATCGACAATGCCAGCTGCATTCTGGTTATGGCCTGTGCTCTGGGTGTTAACCGTATGAGCCAGTACACCGCCAGGCCTGTTTTGCCAGCCCTCGACACCCTGTTCATTGGCATAGAGGACAGTCCCGGTCATTTCCAGGAGGTCTGCGCCCAGTGCGGCCAGTGTGTCCTCGGCCAGACCGCGGGTATTTGCCCGCTCACCGCATGCCACAAAGGCTTGCTCAACGGCCCGTGCGGCGGCACCAACAACGGCAAGTGCGAGGTGGACAAAGAGAAGGATTGCGCCTGGACTCTCATCTACCAGCGCTTGAGAGAACAGGGGAGGCTCGACTTGATGCGCGCATACCGTGCTCCCAGAGACTTCAATGTCGTGCCCAGGCCGCGAAGCACCAGCCTTGCCGTACCGCCGTTCAACCCTGAGTCCGTGGAAAGGAGGAAATGATGGCCCTAGCCTTCAGAGAAGTCCTCAATTCTGGCAAGTTCGTGGTGACCAGCGAGATCGGCCCACCCAAGGGCACCAATATCGAGAAGATGCTGCACCACATCGACCTTCTCAAGGACAAGGTTGACGCCCTGAACGTCACCGACCACCAGAGTTCAGTGATGCGCTTTCCCTCTCTCGGCGGCTGCCTTGCCATCAAGGAGCGGGGTGGTGACCCCATACTTCAGGTTACTTGTCGCGACCGTAATCGACTGGCCCTCCAGGCGGAGCTTCTATTCGCCTACACCAGAGGCATAAGAACCGTCCTCTGCCTGACCGGTGACGCAGTCGTGGTCGGCGACCATAAAGGAGCCAAGGGGGTCTTTGACCTTGATTCGGTCCAATTGCTCAGGGCAATCCGAGAAATGGAGTCCGGCCGCGACATCGGCGGAAATGACCTCGACGGCTCCGTTGAGTTCTGCGCTGGCGCCATAGTCACTCCAGAGGCAAACCCCATCGAGCCTCAGTTGCTCAAATTCGAGAAGAAGATCGAAGCCGGGGCCGAGTTCTTTCAGACGCAGGCAGTGTATGACCTGGACAACTTCGCCAGATTTATGCAACATGCCCGCCAGTTTCCCGTCAAGGTGCTGGCCGGGATTGTCCTCCTGGTCTCCGCCAGGATGGCCAGATACATGACCGACAACGTCCCCGGTATCTTCGTGCCGCCACAACTCATCGACGAGCTTGCCGCTGCGCCCAAGGGCGAAGCCCTGACCAAGGGTATCGAAATCGCCGGTCAAATGATTGCCGCCTTGAAAAAAGATCCCCTCTGCGACGGAGTCCATATCATGGCCATAGGCAAAGAAGAGCTTGTCCCGCAGATTATGGAGGCAGCCGGGCTCCCTGCCTGAGTGCTATTGTCAGGTTGCGGGAACCCGGGATTTGGTATAGGCTTGCCGCTATGTCCAGGTCAAAACTCGATGAGCAGAAGGGTGAAGCAGCCAGATATCACCAGAATCTGGCGGCCCTGAGCCGCGTCTCGGCAGCGATCAGTGGTCTCCACGACCTCGATGCCATTCTCAGAATCGGCTTGGACAATGTGGTGGCCATTATGAATGGCACCGTCGGTGGCATCATGCTCCTGGACGAAGGCGCCAAGATGCTCTGCTATACCGTCCACCACGATCTCTCGCCCAGATACGCCCAGGAGATGTGTCTCAGGCTGGGTGAAGGAGTCGCTGGCAAAGTGGCAGAGACCGGCAGGTCGGTACTGCTGGAGGACATATCATCCGAGCCCGATGCCGCTCGCCCTGACCTCATAAGCATGGAGGGCCTCAGGGCCTTCATCTGTGTCCCCCTTCGAGCCAAGGACAGAGTCCTGGGAGTGATGAACGTTGCCAGCCATTTGCCACACCGCTTCACCAGGGAGGATATGTATCTCCTCCACTCCATCGGGGACCAGCTCGGCACGGCTATTGAGCAGGCGAGGCTATACGATGGACTGGAGAAGGGCAAGAAACGCTATCAGGAGCTGGCACGGCAGATCCTGATCACTCAGGAAGAAGAGCGAAGGAGGATCGCCCGGGAGTTACACGACGAGACCAGCCAGACGCTCTCCGGCTTGGCGCTTAACCTGCAGGCCTTGGTGCAAAAGGCTGAGATGCTCGGCATTGATGACGCGGAGTTCAAGACAAGACTGGAAAAGGCACACTCACTGGCAGTCCATACAGGCTCCGAGGTAAGCCGGCTCATCGCCGACCTCCGTCCCACCCTTCTGGACACCCTTGGCCTTGTGCCCGCCATTCGGCAGTATGCCGGAACAAGCCTCACCCCCCTGGGCATCAATTTCTCCTTCGAGGCTGAGGGAATCGACAGACCTCTGCCGCCGGAAGTGGAGTTGGCCTTCTTCCGCTGGATTCAGGGAGCCATAGGCAACATCATACAGCACTCAAAGGCAAAGAACGCCGCCATCTCCTTGAAGCTCGCGGGCAACGACCTCGAGCTGCGCATCAATGATGACGGGGAGGGCTTTGACGTTTCCCAGGTCACCAGGGTGGAAAGGAGTGGGCGGGGTGCCGGCCTGTTCGGCATGAAGGAAAGGATAGCCCTGCTCGGCGGTTCCTGCTCCGTCCAGTCTCAGCCGGGCCAGGGCACCAGAGTCACCGGCAGGATTCCCTTGACTCGGAGCACAGCCAATGCAGAAGATAAGAGTGCTGATAGTTGATGACCATGCCATCCTGCGCGACGGCATCTCCGCCTTGCTGGCCTTGGCCGCAGACATAGAGGTGATTGGCGAAGCAGAGAACGGCAGAGAGGCCATCGACAGGGCCCGACAGCTTGCCCCGGATGTGGTGCTCATGGACATAGCCATGCCTGCCATGGACGGACTGGAGGCCACCCGCCGCATCCATAAGGAGTTCCCCCAGATGAAGGTACTGACGCTGACTCAGTACGATGATAGGGAGCATCTGTTGTCCCTTCTCGAGGCGGGAGCCGAGGGCTTCATCAGCAAGACCGCTGCATCGTCAGAGCTCGCTTCGGCCATTCGGTCCGTCTACCAGGGGGATTCCTTCCTGTCTCCTTCGGTAGCCAAGCTTCTGCTCAAGCACTATCGCCAGGGAGCCTGGGCCGGAAAGGGTCAGGACCCCTACGATCAGTTGACGGACAGAGAGAGGGAGGTGCTCAAACTGCTGGCAGAAGGCCATACCAGCCAGGAAATCGCCGATACGCTGGTAATTAGCCCGAAGACTGTGGATGGACACAGGACCAACCTTATGGCCAAGCTCGACATTCACAATCGGACCGACCTGGTCAAGTACGCCTTGCGCAAGGGCATAATCACCGTTTGAGACTGTGAGCCGTCTTCCGCGTTATGTAGCCCATCTCCTCTAGCCCGTTCCTTACCCACACAATATGCCCGAACCCCCGAATAGGGGTATGGACGGGCAAAATCAGGGTAATATCCTTCCCTCCTTTGGGGTGAAGACCTCTTTGCTCTTCCGCCTGTGCCGCTTATCCTTAGACTACAAGTATATTGCAGGCTTGGGTACAAGCAAGGGGGAAAAATGAAAGACGCACCGAAGATCTTGATCGTGGATGATGAAGCCGATTTCCTGACAGCCTTGCAGAAGGCACTGGAAAGCAAGCTATGGCAGGTGGCCACCGCCAGCAATGGGGCGGAGGCGAAGGAAAGCATCAAGACAATGGCCCCCGACATCGTTATTCTGGGCACCATGACCCCGCGCGGGGAGGCCTTCTCCCTGCACCAGTGGCTGCGAAAGAATCCCAGCACCAGCAATTCGCCTATCCTGGTAGTCGATGCCGCCCCGGAAAAACAGCTCATCAGGGGGTGGCGAAGAGACGAGGCTTCACAAATGGAGGCCGAGGACTACGTGACCAAGCCAATCAAGCCTGATTCTCTGGCACTCCGCACCCAGGCGATACTGGATCGAGCCAGTAAGCGGATAAGGGTGCTCATTGTAGATGACCACTCCGTGGTCAGGGACGGCATTCGTGCCCTGCTCGTGCTGCAAAAGGACATCGAGGTTGTAGGTGAAGCGGTGGACGGCAAAGAAGCAGTGGAAAAGGTAGGCCAGTTGCTCCCTGACGTGGTGGTAATGGACATAGTCATGCCTGTGATGGACGGGCTGGAGGCCACCCGACAGATATACAGGGAATTTCCCCAGACAAGAGTCCTGATGCTATCTCAGTATGACGACGAAGAGAACGTCATTGCTGCTGAAAAGATAGGGGCCTACGGATTCATCCCGAAGAGGGCCGCCAGTTCCCAGCTCATAAACGGCATAAAGGCTATCTACTATGTGGGAGAGCGTCTCCAGAGACCTGCCGCCGGCTCCGGCTGAAGACCCCCCGGGCCTCCATACGTGCACCCCTTCCCCTATAGAGCACGGACCGAAACCCTCGGCGTCAGGCGTCTCTGCCTTTCTTGAATTCCCCACCCCCAAGAGCTACTATATCCAGAATTGAGCTCAGACAACATGCAGCGGCTCCCGCTTTTCCCCTTGACGGCCAGCGTGAGCCGGCATGGGCATCTCTGTATCGGCGGCTGTGACTTGGTTGACTTGGCCGCGGAATACGGCACGCCGCTCTACGTTTTCGACGAGTACACCCTTCGTCATAAGTGTCGTGAGTTCCTCACTGAGTTCACTAAACGCTATGCCGATACTTCCGTCATCTATGCCTCCAAAGCCTTCCTCAACAAGGCGCTGGCCATGCTCCTCAATGAGGAGGGTCTGGGACTCGATGTTGTCTCCGGAGGGGAGCTCAGCATAGCTCAGGCGGTCAACTTCCCGTCCAACAAGGTCTACTTCCACGGCAACAACAAGGCTCCCTCAGAGCTGGAGCTGGCTCTGGACTGGAAGGTCGGCCGTATCGTGGTGGATAACCTCCCCGAGCTCCACTTGCTCCAGGCCTTGTGCAGGCAGAGAGGGCTGACTCAGGATGTCCTGCTCCGCGTCACACCCGGAGTGGATCCTCACACCCATGTCAAGACCACCACCGGCACTCTGGATAGCAAGTTCGGCTTTCCCCTGGCTACAGGACAGGCCGCAGAGGCGGTAAGACACGCTTTGTCATCCCCCAACCTTAATCTTCTGGGACTTCATTTCCACCTCGGCTCTCCCGTCTCTGAAACAGACCCCTACGAGTTGGCCCTGGGGCTCGTCGTCCGCTTCGCCCGGGACATGAAGCAGCAGCTTGACTTCCATCTCAGCGAATTGAGCATTGGCGGCGGCTTCGCCGTACGCTACACGATGGACTCCCACGCACTTGCCGTCGACGACTACGCACAGTCCATGGTCGGCTGCCTCAACAGCCTCGTCAAAGAGACGGGCTTGAACCCTCCCCACCTCATCATCGAGCCCGGAAGAGCTATCGTAGCCCAGGCCGGTGTGGCCCTCTACGCCGCAGGAGTGATAAAAGAGATACCCGGCATAAGAAAGTATGTCTGTGTCGATGGCGGCATGAGTGACAATATCCGCCCTCCTCTCTATGAAGCCACCTACGAAGCGTTGATCGCCAATAAGCCCCTGGAGCCGGTGGCGGACCCCGTAACCATCGCCGGTAAGCTCTGCGAGTCCGGGGACATCCTGATTAGAGACATTGCCTTGCCTTCGGTTAGCCCCGGGGATATCATCGCCGTGCCGGTCTGCGGTGCCTATTGCATCCCCATGTCCAGCAACTACAACGGCCTGCCCAGGCCGGCAATCGTTATGACAGACAACAGCAGAGCCCGCCTTATACGGCGCAGGGAGACCTATCAGGACTTGATGAGCCTGGATGAGGTATAAATGTGGCAGGTAAAGGGACAGGACAGAACTCTGGCCCTGCTCGATCACGCCCTCAAGGAGCGCAACTTAGCCCATGCCTACCTCTTGGTCGGGCCACCCCACGTGGGCAAGAGAACCCTGGCACTTGACCTAGCCTGCGCTCTCAACTGTGATGACCCCGGGCCGCCTTGCGGTGGGTGCCGCTCATGTCGCCGCATCATCGAAGGAAAGCATGCCGATGTTATCACCTTGGACTTGCATTTCAGGACGGAAATCGGCATTGACGATATTAAGGGCCTGCAGCACCTGGCCCACTTGCCACCGTATGAAGGTAGACACAAGGTGTTCATTATTGAGGACGCCGAGTATATGTCCACTGAGGCAGCCAACTCGTTGCTCAAGATACTCGAGGAACCCCCCCTGCAGATAATATGGCTCCTTCTGGCCGTGGAGGAGGCTCGTCTCTTGCCCACCATCATCTCGCGCTGCCAGCGCTTGGAACTGCGACCCGTGCCTCGCGAACGAATAGAGAGTATCCTCGTTGCTTCCTATGGCGTTCAGCCTGACAGGGCCGGGTTCCTGGCTCGTCTCTCCGATGGCTGCCTCGGCTGGGCCCTGTCTGCCATTTCAGATGACAGCCTGCTTGACAGACGCTCTCGGGAAATCGATAGGTTGAGTTCATTGCTGACCGCTGGTTTCGACCAGCGCTTCGCCTTCGCCAGAGAGCTCGCCGCCCAGTTCGGCCAGAATCGAAGAGCAGCAATGGAGACAATGGCAACCTGGCTAGCTTGGTGGCGCGACCTGATGCTTATCAAAAGCGGGTGCAAATCAGCCATCATCAGCGTAGACTATGAACAAGCGCTGGAAGAAGAGGCGAAGAGCCTCGGTCTTGGCACGATTAAGGATTTTATTGCCAGATTGTACCTGGCAAGGGAGGAGGTCTCCAGAAACGTGAATCCGCGCCTGGCATTTGATGCATTGATGCTCGACTTGCCCAGACTGAAGGCCACCAATGATTGACAGACCCGGGCGTTCGTTCCCGGCTTGGCGCGGCTTTAGTTTTATCTCATGGAACAGAAACAGCAGAACAGCAAAGACCAGCAACAACAGGACAGAGAACAGAGAGCCCTGGCCAGGTGTAAGGAACTGGTAGCCACACTTGGCCTGAAGATGAGGCCCCTGGTAGCCCAGTACAACCCTGAGAACAGACGCATGACCATATGCTTCAGGGCTGAGGAAAGAGTTGACTTCCGCAAGCTCGTGCGGGAGCTGGGCCGTAGCCTCAAGACAAGGGTGGAGCTAAGGCAGGTTGGGCCCAGAGATCAGGGCAAGCTGGTGGGCTATATAGGTATGTGTGGCTATCCTCTGTGTTGTCAGACTTTCCTCAAGGAATACGCTCCTGCCTCCATCAAGATGGCTAAGCAACAGAACCTGGTCCTGAATCCCGCCAAGATATCTGGCATATGCGGACGGCTTCTCTGCTGCCTCAGCTATGAAAGAGGACAGTATACCGCCATTAAAGAGAGAATGCCCCGCGTGGGTTACGAGGTCACCACGCCCCTTGGCAAGGCAACCGTGGTCGCTCTCAACCCCATAAAAGAGACAGTATCAGTCCAGTTCCAGGACCAGACGATCAAGGACCTACCACTTGATCAGATCACCAGGGAGAAAAAGGAGCAGAAGCAGACGCAGATCCAGCAGCAAGAGGGAGAGGAGGAGGACGAGAAGGAGGAGGAGGAGGAGGAGGAGGAGAAAGAGAAGGACGAACCGTGAAGTCCCGGAACGGCATCCTGGATTCTGGACAGCTTCCTACTGAGGCAGGTACTTTTTCCACTCACCGTAGCTTTCCAGGTAACGATAGGGAACGTAGAAGCCAGTGCCGCGTGGGGCTCGTGGCTGCTGGATCAGTCTCATCCCTGCCTCCTCCGGTGTTCGCCCTCCCTTGTGGCGGTTACACGACCTGCAGGCGCTGACCATGTTCTCCCACGTATGACCTCCTCCCGCTCGCCGCGGCACGACATGGTCCAGTGTCAGGTCCCTGGTCTGGCAACCACAATACTGGCAGATGTACTTGTCGCGGTTGAACACCTCTTGCTTCGTCAGCTTTCTCTGGTGCCGCGGGCGCTTGACCATATAGACAAGCCGGATTACCGACGGTATGGGGAAGGCTGCAGTAGCCGAATGAATCTCTCCCCTGCTATTCTCCAGCACTTCGGCTTTACCACGGAAGATGAGGACTATCGCCCGACGCGTACGACACAGATTAAGAGCTTCATAGCTCTGATTCAGCACCAGGACTGGCGAGTTTACCACGACTGAGCCCTCTGCCCGACTGTTGGCCTATTCTAGCAACCGGGTTTTCCTATTGCAATAGCGCTCTTACGAAACGCTCCATTCTCCTCAGGGCCTCCTCGATATCAGGCATGGCTGCAGCGTAGCAGCAGCGCACGAAACCCTCGCCTTGTTGCCCGAAGAGGTTGCCCGGGATCACCACCACCTTCTCTTCCACAAGCAGCCTCTCAGCGAACTCCGCTGACGTTATCCCCGTGGCTCGAATCGACGGGAAAACGTAGAACGCCCCCTTCGGCTCGTGGCACTCCAGTCCCATCTTCCTCACTCCTTCAAACATCACCTTCCGGCGCCGACCATACTCCGCCACCATCTCCGCAGTGTCATCCACACCACCCTTCAGTGCCTCCAGGGCCGCCTTTTGGGCCATGCTGGCCGCGCTGAGCATCGTATGCTGATGTATCTTGCCCATGGCCGCTATCAGGTCAGCAGGACCCGCCGCATAGCCCAATCGCCAGCCCGTCATGGCATACCTCTTGGAGAAACCATCGAGGAGGATAGTCCGCTCCTTCATTCCCGGCAGACTGGGGAAACACGTGTGCTCCACTCCGTAGGTCAATGCACTGTAGACCTCGTCCGAGACTACCAGCAGGTCGTGCTTCTCAGCCAGCTCGGCAATCTCCACCAGGTCCCCTCGCTCCATCTCTGTGCCCGTAGGGTTGGCCGGATACCCGAACAGAATCACCCTGGTCCTGGGAGTGAGTCGGGCCTCGATTTGCGCTGCCTCCAGCTTGAACCCGTTTTCGGCTCCCGTAGGCACTGAGACCGCCACCCCATGGGCAAGGCTGACACAGGACGGATAGCAGACATAATGGGGATCGGATATTATCACTTCGTCGCCCGGGTTCAGCATCGCCCGGAACGCCAGATCCATGGCTTCGCTTGACCCCACTGTTATCAAGATCTCGGTCTCCGGGTCGTACTTGACACCGTAGCGCCTATCCATGTCCTCCGCCACGGCAAGGCGCAGCTCTGGGAACCCCGGGCTGGGGGTGTATCCCGTGAAGCCGTTCTTCATGGCATCAACAGCAGCCTCGCAGATGTGCCACGGCGTCGGGAAATCGGGCTCGCCAACGCCCAGCGAGATGAGACCTTCCGACGACACGGAATACAGCAGCCTCAGAAACTTGCCGAACCCCGTCTCGGATACCAGATCCATCCGCCGCGACGTCCGTTTCTCTGTTTTGACTACGCCCTCTTCCGACACCGTAACAGTACCTCTATCCTGGCTTCCCTGGTTAATATCGTCTGACAGACCCTTCCACCAACACTCCTACCACCCCAGTCTGCCTCTTGTGGTCCATACGCTAGGAGCTTCCCCCGCACAGGTCACTCTGCCCCTTCGGCAGAGATTCGAGATTATAGAGCTTCCTGCCGCAAATAACAACGCCGCCCGCTGCCAACTGACGGCAGTCCTTCAATCGCCTTGATTCCAGACAGCAAATGCCCTATATTGAAGGGGCATTGCTCCAACCCAGGCAGGCAGGCAGGCTCGCCCGCAGGTCTGGCGCCTGCCCAGCCATGTCGCTGGGTGAAGAGGAACACCGCAGAAAGATAAGCTGTAGTGACCAAAGGCAAGGGAGAAGGATCCCCGGCTCCGACAGCGGTTGACCTGGATGACGCGCTGGCCTACTCCCGGTTTGACCCCTCGGGCATGCGCACCTTCCTGCACCAGTTCCCCGTTGAGTGCCGGCGAGCCTGGCAGAGGGTTTCCCGCTTCCGCCTGCCCGCTGCATACGCTGGCGTTGACCGGGTGCTTATTGCCGGTATGGGCGGTTCCGCCGCAGCTGGAGACATAGTACGCCACCTCGCTGCCACCGAGACAAAGGTGCCAATCTGGGTGCACCGCGACTACGGCCTGCCCTCATTTGTTGGCAAAGACACGCTGGTCATTTTCTCCAGCTATTCCGGCAACACCGAGGAGACCCTCTCCGCCTTTGCCGCGTCACTCAGCACCCCGGCCAGGAAGCTGGTCATCACCACTGGGGGCAGGCTCGGGTATCTGGCTGAGCAGCAAGGCATACCCGTGCTGCTTATGGACTATCAGTCCCCTCCCAGAGCAGCCTTCCCCCACAGTTTCACCTCTCTGCTCGGCATCCTTGTCAGGCTGGGCTTGCTGCCAGACAGGTCGTCAGACTGGCAGAAGACGCTGCTCATCCTCGACAGGCTCTCCGCGGAACTCATTGAAACCACCCCTCTCGTCTCCAACCGCGCCAAGCAGTTGGCTACCAGAATGCAGGGCAGCCTGGCAGTGATCTACGGGGCAGAGTTGCTCTCAGGGGTAGCTCGGCGCTGGAAGACCCAGCTCAACGAGAACAGCAAGACCTGGGCTTTCTGTGAGCTCTTCCCTGAGATCAATCACAACGCCGCGGTGGGCTACGAGCTTCCTTCCTGGGCTAAGGAGAAGGTCTTCGTCGTCTTGCTGTGTTCCCCCTCTCTTCACCCCCGGAACATCCTTCGCTATGAGGCCACCGCTGAACTCCTCACCAGGGCAGGGATCAACTGTGAGATGGTAAACCCCCAGGGTGAAAGCTCGCTGGCTCAGGTGATGAGTCTGGTCCTTCTCGGTGACTATCTCAGCTTCTATCTGGCCATACTGAACAGGACCGACCCCACCCCCATAGATTCCATAGATTTCGTCAAGAGCTACCTCGCTCACCCAGGTGCTCGCGCCTTCGCTGACCCTCTTTGACCCCTCAGCAACTCCCTACCTGAACGCCGCCGTTTCCACCCCACACCCTACCCATCACTGTAGAAAGCAATGCCTAGAACTCCCGGGCCTGAGTGTATCCCCATGGCTGGAGTGAAATCGCTGACGTAGATCTCATCGCAGCGCAACTCGGAAGCCAGCCGACCCTTCAGCTCCTCCGCCTCGCTCAGAGCAGAGCTATGCATTACCATGGCATGGATGGCCCTCCCCTTCGCTGCCTTCTTCACTATCACCAGCAACTGCTCCACCGCCTCAGCCCTGGTCCTGGCTATCTTCATCACGTTGGCTTCGCCGCATAGGGGTCTGATCTGGAAGATAGGCTTGATCTTGATCAAGGTGTTGGCCCAGCCAACTGCTTTCGGCACCCGCCCACCCTTTACCAGGTAATACAGCGTGTCCACGAAGGCTACCAGGCCTGTCTTGGCCATCACGCTCCTGGCCGCTTCAGTCACCTTGACGAGGTCTTCCCCTGCGCTGGCAGCCCGTGCCGCCGCTAGAACAACCAACCCCTGAGCCCCAGCCGCCGTGCCGCAGTCCAGCACCTCAATAGTCGCGCCCCGTCCCTGCTCCATCATCATCTCCACAGCGGTCCTGGCCGAATCAAACATCGTGCTGAACTTGGCTGAGATGGTTATCACCAGAATACTGCTGTGCCTTTCCGCCGCTTTCTCCAGGACCTGATAGTAGTCTCCCGGGGCCGGAGCTGACGTGGTCGGCAGATTCTTCGCCCCGGGCAGGATGCGGTACATCTCATCGGGAGTGATGTCAATCCCATCCACATACATCCTGTCCTCATGGAGAAACCTCAAGGGCACAATCTCGACGCCGAGCCCCTCCGTCACATCTCGGGGCAGACATACCGTGCTGTCGGTGATAATAGCTACGCTACCCATCTACATACCTCACAACACTAGACATAGGCTAGCCTGAGGAGAATTGCTGTGTCGACATTGCCGCCCGTCTCCCGTATCCATCGGCAGCAGCGATCTCACCGCAGCCCATGCTGCCTTCCCTTCACCACCACTGCCCGCGCCTCCCCTAGCCTGTGTCGGCTCCTGAACACCAGAAGGATAACGATACCCAGCGCATACAGCGTAAGCGTCGTTGACCCCTCAACCAACCACACCACCAACGGCAACAGTGGGCCCATGACCAGAGTCGAGGCAAAGATATTCCGGCTGATTAACAAGACAGCGCCCAGCGGCAGTAGGGTGATCAGCGTTGCCAGCGGAGCCAGGACAGAGAAGATCCCGATGACTGTGGCCACACCTTGCCCGCCTCTGAAGCCGATGTAAATGGGAAAGCTGTGTCCCATGATCGCCGCCAGCCCCACTCCCAGCACCCACACTTGGGACACTCCCAGCAGGAACTGGGCCACCGCTATAGCCGCCGCCCCTTTTCCTATGTCCACTACCGCCACCACAGCACCCTCCACCAGGCCCACTTCCCTGATGACATTTCCCGCCCCCATGTTGCCCACCCCAACCTCGCGGATATCTATGCCCTTTCTCCATTTGGCCATAATGTAGGCCGCTGGAATGGAACCCAGCAGATATCCGATGACCGGAGCAGCTACATTCACCAACATATCGCTCCTTTCTCCCTTTCCCGCTTCCTTCTATACACCACCACCCTCTCACAGTTCCTCTATCTTCTTCAGTCTATCCTCTATCGAGATCCCTTTTCTGCGCAGCTGCCGCTTCCGCCCAAAGTAGTACACCAGGCCTGTCAGAATGAGTATCACCAGGTACACTCCCGAAAGCGGGTCGCCTATGCACCCACCGATGATAAGCGCTCCAAAAAGAACTGCGCCCCCGATGGTGAAGAACGTAAGCCACCGGCCTCTCAGCTTGAAGGTGGCCTCCTCATAACGCCGCGGGAACCTCCGCGGCAACAGGAACATGGCCACGCAGGCTAGCAATGCCATGAGCATGAAGACGTAGGAGGTGAGGGTGGCGCAGCGCAGCACGAACTCCTCGGGTGAAGCCCCCGCCAGAAGAAATCCCGCCACCGATACCCCTCCCAAGAGAACGATAGCCCTGACGGGTGTGGCGAAGCGCCTGTGGACTCTGCCGAACGCTGCCGGGAACACTAGGTCTCTGCTCAACACCAGCACATCTCTGGATATGAATGTCAGGGCCGCGTTGATGGTGGTCGCCGCCGCCATCAGCGCCGCTATGCCCACCAAGTAGGTGGCCAATGGCGACGGCAGAAACTTGCCCGCCGCCACGGCTACTGCGCCCTCCACCTCCCCCAGACCGTCCCAGGACATCAGTCCGGTCAGCGAGTAGCTTATGGAGACATAGATCAACGTCAGCAGCCCCAGTGATATGAACAGGATAAGCGGGATGTTCCTTCTCGGGTTCTTCGTCTCACCCGCCAGTTCAGTAATTGCATTCAGCGCTGTGTACAAACAGTATGCCGGCACAATCGCCAGCACAACGGCACGAAACCCCAGCGGGAACAGCGGCGCTTGATACGCCGGATTTGCAGAGAACGCTCCGCCCACGCCGAAGGCCAGCAGGACCACGATGGCGATAAGAGTTGACATGCTCTGAAACCACATCATCCATTTAATGCCCACAATGTTCAGTATGACAAAGAAGATGAGAATGCCGATTGCCGTCGGTATCACCGCCACCGGAATCATTGCCCTGAGGTACATGGCGAAGCCATAAGCCATCATGGGCAGCGTGAACAGGAAGATGCCCAGTATCGTGCACCACACCACCACGATCCCCAGAACCGGCGACAGGACTCGACTTATCGAGACGTACGTAGCGCCCGTCACGGGAAAAGCCGTACCGAGCTGCGCGAATACCACGGCCACGAACACGGCGGGAATGGCGGCTATCAGAAACACCACCCATAGCCCGGGCCCTGTCTGCCCCGCCAGCGGGCCAATCAGTATGAATGCCCCCGCCCCCACCACCGTGCCCACAAGCAGGAGCACTCCGTGCGGAACCGAGATCTCTCGCCTTAGCTTCACCTCATTCAAGGCGCTACCCCTTTGACCTCCACGGAAACACCGTGCATTCTGAGCATTGTATTGTCACACGGCGCGCCCGTCAATGCCCCCCACACTCACAGTCAGGTCCGTGCCGTCTATGCTGGGTGTATCCGGCAGCCCTCGAGACAACGCACGGTCAAGGGGGTATTGACTTGCTCACAGGTAGAGGCTATATTTGTGCTCTCCTGAGTCCGGAGGAGCAATAGAGTCGGGGAAAAAAGAGGGGAACGGAATGACAACGGCTTGGTGCTTCCGGCTCTTCTATCTCAACATTCTGTGGTTTCTTCTCAGTTGGCTTCTCTACTTCATCATAGGAGCGAAACGGATGACCGGCCCCGGGCCCGGCAGGTCATGGGTGCTCGTTTTCTGGATAACTCTCGTCGTAGGATTGGCGCTGACGTGGTTTGTCCCCTTCAGCATCAATCCGGCCTTCTGGATCGGAATTGGCATCGTCATCTTTGGGCAGCTGGTCTTTGCCCTGGGCTATGTCGCTATGAGGGAGCATCCCGAGAAGAAGCAGGCCGTCGTGGACTGGGGCATCTACGGGGTCAGCCGTCACTCGCATGTCCTGGCGGGTATGATCTGCTTCCTTGGCGTCGTCGTGGCAGGATGGAACCCGGCATCAACTCTGTACACACTGCTCTGGGCCTACTTCATCCTGTACGTCGTCATCGGTCACTTCGGGGTTCTGAATGAGGAGAAGCTGAACATCGAGAGGTTCGGCCAGGAGTACGTGGACTACATGAAGCGGGTGCCCAGATATTTCCTGGCAAGAGGTCCCGTAAAGAAGTAGACTCTGGGGAAAGATGGCATGTCACTCATACCAACCTTCCAGATAGCCCTGTGGAACGCCTGGACGGCACCCACGGTGCGTAGGATCATAACAAGCAGCTAAGAGCTGCAGTACGAGGCCGAAACAGTGAAGGCGAGACTGACCTGGGTGGTATTCTGGGCCTTGGTAGCGGCCTTTGTCGCTGTAGCCAGCGTCTTCCTCATCCCGGCCGCCAGAGAAGCAGCCACCGGTCTCGTTATGGCCATTTCCGGTGCCGTCCTTTTCCTGCTGGGTGCCGCGCTGGTATTCCTGGCCGTCAAGAGGCAACCGCCGGGAATGCCCCGGCGCTTCCTCATCCTGACGGGAGCTTCCGCCGCGGGCATCCCCGTCAGTGTCCTCCTGCACAACGTCATCTACGGGCTGTTCATTCACTGCTTTGGCGCCGACTTCTGGGACAGGATTGGCCTGGCAGACGAACCTGTCTTCTTTGTCCTGGCAATCCTTGTCTGTCCCACTGCCTTCCTGGTCGGCACTATCGGCACCATAGTCCTGGCCACAAAAAGACCCCGTTGATCCTTACACGGCTTTTCATCAATTGACATCCCGATTCAGGTAGGGCTACACTGCAGCTTCCCAGGCGGTTCGATCCCGCAGGAGGTTCAATGATGAAGATCGGATGCCCCAGGGAGCTCAAGGAAGGCGAGTTTCGCGTCGGACTTACACCTACAGCGGTAAAGAGCTACGTCAACGAAGGCCACCAGGTCTACATCCAGAAGGGGGCTGGACTGGGCGCCGGCTTCAGTGATGAGGACTATCAGACCTCGGGAGCCAGAATAGTGGATGCGGCCCCCGAGCTGTGGCAGGTTTGTGATCTCATCGTTAAGGCTAAAGAGCCGTTGGCCCCGGAGCGCGACCTGATGAAGGAAGGCCAGATCATCTACGCCTCATTTCACTTCGCCACCGACAGAGACCTGACGATGGCGTGCCTCAACAGGAAGGTCACCGCCGTCGCCTATGAGAGAATCAGGGAAAGCGACGGATCCCTGCCCCTGCTGAGGCCCATGAGTGAGATCGCTGGCTCTGTGGCCCCGCTGCTGGGGGCTTTCTATCTGGGCAGAAACCACGGCGGTGCAGGTTTGCTCATCTCTGGAGTGACTGGAGTAGCCCCCGCCAATGTCCTGGTGATTGGCGGCGGTGTGGTAGGCACCAATGCGGCCAGGATTGCCGCCGGCCTTGGCGCCAGGGTGACCGTCCTGGACAACAACAACAAGACGCTGGAACGGCTTCGCGACACCATGCCGCCCAACGTGGTTCCCCTGTTCTTTCACCGCGACGCACTGGAAGTCGCCCTTCGGGAGGCCGATATCATCATAGGTGCCGTTCTCGTTCCCGGCATGAGGACCCCACAGCTGGTGAAGCGGGAGGACCTGAAGATTATTAAGAAAGGGGCTGTCCTGGTGGACATAGACATTGATGAAGGGGGCTGCTTCGAGTCCTCTCACCCCACCACCCACAGCAACCCCGTCTTCATCGAGGAGGGCATCATTCACTACTGTGTCCCCAACGTGCCCGGCGCCTATGCTCACACCGCCTCCTCCGCCCTCAACAGTCGCTCCATCAAGTACGGGCTGGAGATAGCCGGCAAGGGAGTCCTGGCCGCCTGTCGCGATGATGACGCCGTCCGGTCTGGACTGACCACCTACGAAGGAGTCATCACTTCTCAGCCTTTGGCCGCCACTCTCGGCCTGGAGGACTACTACAAGGCGCTGGATGAAATAACCGGCTGACCGCACTGCCACGCCCGGTGGCACAGCCAGCCCCACCCCAACCCCCACTCATGCCGAACCATCTCCAGTCCACAAGACTATATCTCGTACTGCCCCCCCTGCCCTAGGCCACAGCGACTCGCCCTGCCTTCACCCAACAAACAAGCAGGACAATCCATCCACCGACACCAACGTCATCCCCCGCAGGCCAGAGATACAAGCCACGAAAGCGAATCTCCAGGGACAGACAACCGTCGCCTTGCCCACCACCCCCAATACAGGAGGAATCCAATCCACCCCTTTACTTGATATCCGCGTGATAGCTCTGCAGCGACCTCACTCCCGCTCTCCCCTTACGGTGGGCCGCAATCCCCTTCGCCGCCGCCGCCGCCGCCGCCAGCGTGGTGATATACGGCACATGATACTTGATGGCCGCCTTGCGGATATAAGAGTCGTCGTACTGGCTCAGCTTGCCGCTGGGCGTGTTCACCACCAGTTGTATCTCCCCGTTCTTGATTTCATCCACGATATTCGGCCGGCCTTCGTGCATCTTCAGGATCAGCTCGGACTCGATCCCCCGGCTGGCCAGGAATTCACCGGTACCGACCGTCGCCCGTATCTTGAAGCCCAGATCCGCGAACTCCCTCGCCACCTCCAGCACCGCCGGCCGGTCCTTCGTCGAGACCGTTATCAGCACCGTGCCCTCCGTGGGCAGCGCCTGCTGTGCCCCCTCCTCCGCCTTGAAGAACGCCAGGCCGAATGAGTCGGCAATTCCCAGTACTTCGCCCGTCGAGCGCATCTCCGGCCCCAACACCGGGTCAACCTCGGGAAACATGGAGAATGGGAACACCGCCTCCTTCACCCCAAAATGCGGGATCACTCCTGTCTTGATGTCCAGTTCCTTCAGCGTCTTGCCCAGCATGACCTGGGTAGCCACCCGCGCCATGGATACGTTGCACACCTTTGAAACCAGAGGAACGGTGCGCGACGCCCTCGGATTGGCCTCCAGCACGTACACCACGTCTTTGGCGATGGCATACTGCATGTTCATCAGCCCCACCACGTGTAGCTCCCTGGCGATCTTCTTGGTGTACTCGTTGATGGTGTCGATGTGCTCTCGGCCTATACTCACCGGTGGAATTACACACGCCGAGTCACCCGAGTGTATCCCCGCCAGCTCGATGTGCTCCATCACCGCCGGCACGAAAGCATCCGTCCCATCGGCAATGGCGTCTGCCTCAGCCTCGATCGCGTTCTCCAGGTACTTGTCGATCAGAATGGGCCGGTCAGGCGTCACATCCACGGCCGCGGCGACGTACTCTTTCAGCATATCCTCGTCGTGGACCACCTCCATGCCCCGCCCTCCCAGCACGTACGACGGCCGCACCATCAGCGGGTACCCGATTCGCCCGGCAACGTTAAGCGCCTCCACCAGGTTGCTGGCCATGCCCGATTCCGGCATCGGAATGCCCAGCTGTTCCATCATGTGCCGGAAGCGGTCCCGGTCCTCAGCCAGGTCTATGGTCTCCGGCGACGTCCCCAGGACCCTGACGCCTGCCCCCGCCAGCTCGTTGGCAATATTGAGCGGCGTCTGCCCGCCGAACTGCACAATCACTCCCTCCGGCTTTTCCTTTTCGTAGATGCTCAGCACGTCTTCCACCGTCAGCGGCTCGAAATACAGCTTGTCCGACGTGTCGTAGTCAGTCGACACCGTCTCTGGATTGCAGTTGACCATGATCGTCTCGTACCCCTCGTCACGCAGGGTGAAGGCGGCGTGCACACAGCAATAATCGAACTCGATCCCCTGGCCGATGCGGTTCGGGCCGCCGCCCAGTACCATTACTTTCCGACGCCCGCTGCTCGCCGTCTTGTCCGCGGCGTTGTAGGTCGAGAAGTAGTACGCCGCATTCTCCACCCCGCTCACCGGCACCGGCTCCCAGCCTTCCACTATTCCAGCCGAGATGCGCTTTTCCCGGATCTCTCCTTCCGGCACCCCCAGGATATGCGATAGATACCCGTCGGCAAATCCATCCTTCTTGGCCTGCGCCAGCAGGTCGTCCGGCAGCGCCCTGCCCCGGTACTCCAGAATCCGCTCCTCCAGCTCGACAAGCTCCTTCATCTGGGTGATGAACCACGGCTTGATGTATGTTCTCCTGTACAGCTCCTCCACGTCGGCGCCCTTGCGCAGCGCCTCGTACATCATGAACTGCCTCTCGCTCGTCGCCGTCTTGAGCATGTCCATCAGCTCGTCCAGCGGTTTCTCGTGGAAGTCCTTGGCGAAGCCCAGTCCGTACCGGCCGTTCTCCAGCGACCGGATCGACTTCTGGAAGGCTTCCTTGTAGGTCTTCCCGATGCTCATCACCTCGCCCACGGCCCGCATCTGTGTCCCCAGCTTGTCCTCGGCGTCCTTGAATTTCTCAAAAGCCCACCTGGCGAACTTGACTACCACGTAGTCCCCCGAAGGCGTGTACTTGTCCAGGGTGCCCTCCCGCCAGTAGGGAATCTCGTCCAGAGTCACCCCGATAGCCAGCTTGGAGGATATCAGCGCGATGGGAAAACCGGTCGCCTTGGAGGCCAGCGCCGACGAGCGCGAGGTCCTGGGGTTTATCTCGATCACCACCACCCGACCCGTCTCCGGGTCATGGGCAAACTGTATATTGGTGCCCCCGATTACCCGTATCGCCTCCACTATCCTGTAGGAATACTCCTGGAGACGTTTCTGCAGCCCCTCGTCTATGGTGAGCATCGGTGCCGTGCAGAAGGAGTCGCCGGTATGCACCCCCATGGCGTCCACGTTCTCGATGAAGCACACCGTTATCATCTGGTTCTTGGCGTCGCGGACCACCTCCAGTTCCAGTTCCTCCCATCCCAGCACCGACTCCTCTACCAGTATCTGGCCGATGAGGCTGGCCGCGATGCCGCGGCTGGCCACCACGCGCAGTTCCTCCACGTTGTACACCAGGCCGCCTCCCGTCCCTCCCAGCGTATACGCCGGGCGGATAACCACCGGGTATCCCAGCCCGGCAGCCACCTTCTCCGCACCCTCAACGTCATAGACAGCCTCGCTCTGCGGCATCTCTATACCCAGATGGTCCATCGTTTCCTTGAACGCCGTCCTGTCTTCACCCCGTCTGATGGCGTCAATCTCGACTCCGATCACCTTTACCCCGTACTTGTCCAGCACTCCGGAACGGGCCAGCTCGGCGCTGAGGTTTAGGCCCGACTGCCCTCCCAGGTTCGGCAGTAGGGCATCCGGCCGCTCTTTCTCCACAATCCGGGCCACGGCATCGAGCCTCAGCGGTTCGATGTAGGTGACATCCGCCATACCAGGATCGGTCATGATCGTCGCCGGATTCGAGTTCACCAGCACGATCTCGTAGCCCAGCTCCCGCAGGGCCTTGCACGCCTGCGTGCCCGAGTAGTCGAACTCGCACGCCTGTCCGATCACAATCGGACCGGACCCGATTATCATCACCTTCTTGATATCATTCCGTCTTGGCACAGGATACCTCCCTCACCGGCTTGTTGTTCACCTACCCCACACCCAGCCGCCTCACTTCTCCTGGATTGTATCACAACAGCAGCTCTCACTCCTGTTGAACTCTCAGCGCCGCTTTATTATAATGGCCCGCAGATTCTCAGCAAATACACCCCGACAAAAGGAGGAACCATGAAGCTGGCTCGTTTCAATCGTCACGGAGATATTGCCTGGGGCATCGTGGAGGACGGCACCATATACTCGCTTGTTGGCGACCTCTACGGCAACTTCCGCAGAGGGATAGAGCTCGGCCCTCTTGCCGAAGTGCAGCTCCTCGCCCCGGCAGAGCCCAGCATCATCGTCGCTTGCGGGCTCAACTACATCGGCGAAGCCAAGAAGCTCGGCACCGCCCCATCTGAAGAGCCCTCCATCTTCTTCAAGCCGGTCAGCACCCTGGTCGACCCCGATGGTGAAGTCGTCTATCCCACCATCTCTGAGGAGCTCGCCCACGAGGGAGAGCTG
>DAOUEN010000121.1:0-3269 GCA_034430415.1 Dehalococcoidia bacterium | reverse complement strand
TGGCGTACGAGCCAGCAGCTCCAGCATTTACATAGACAAGGTTACGAAACGGCTGCTGGCCTGTAACGCCCGAGCCGTTTACTTCTTCTGTCCACCCTCCTGCTGTTGGAATCATCTGGAAGTTGGCAGCCCGGACAAGGTCGGCAAGAAGGGTAGGGCCGACAAACTCCAGTGCACTTTCTCCGCTATTTACTCTAGGAACTTTGCCGGCCTGGCCTTCATAGCTGGAGGGAGTATCGGATAAATCGAGGAATGAGCCGGCGCCTCCGCCGGGGCTGCCCCCGGGCCAGGTGGCGATGACGCAGGCGTCCCTGGGGTTGCCCCCGGGAATGGCCACGATGACATAGTTGCCAATGACCATGGCGCCAGAGGGGATATTCTTGGCCACGCTGATGTCGTCGAAGTAAGTCGTGAGGGATCCTGCGAGCTGGACGCCCGCCTTGTAGGTCCCGCTGTCGAAGTTCTTGAGGATGCCTACTTCTATCATAACTCCCCTGACCTCATAACTCCCCTAGCCCCTCTTATCTTAAGAGGGGGATCCTTTCATTCATCGGTGTAGAGCTGATGAGGGATGACTTTAGAGGTGCGGGAGACGGCTTTTAGCTTCTTGTCGTAGCGGTCAAGGCGTTCCTTACCCCAGGCTTTATAGTTGATGGTGGCGTGCCTGCCGGCGATGCTGGCCCGGTCCACCGTGTAGGCCGAGGCTGACATGGCTAAGTAGCCTGTGGCGCCGAGAACTATAATCTCCTCGTGCTCCGTCGGGATAGTAGTGGACTGGGCGTCCAGGGTGTGCTTCTTAAGCCAGCGGACACGGGCGTCGTTGCCGTTGCCTTCGTCCTGCATGTAAAGGTGGCCGGCCCAGTACTCGGTCCTCTGGAGATATTTAGGGGTCTGGCCAATGGGGAACTCGACGGACTCGACTTCGAGCAGTCCTGTCAGGGAAGAGATATCGAGCTCGGTATCCCCGTCGGTGGTGGCGATATCGCCCTGCTGCTCGATGGGGGCGTGGAGGGAGTACTCCGTAACTACCCTGTCGATGGCTCCGTCGACCTCGTCGTCCGTCCAGCGGTAGTTTTGGCTGTCGGTGTCCTGGAGGTCCTCCCGGACCCGGGCTCTCATTTCGGTTAAGTTCATGGTTCAGCTCCTTCTAAGGTAGGGAGGGGGCTTGGTTTCCCCCTCCTCCTTAAACCTGAAATGAAGCGAGCCTGGCATACTCGGGCAATCCTCGCTTCCTGGGGAGGGAGGGAGGAAAGCCTCCCTCCTCCCCCTATCCGAAAGGAGGTAAAACATGAATACCAGGGTGGCAGCGAGCCCCGGCGGTCATTAGGCATCAGTCTCTCACTCCTGTGAGCATGGCGGCCTTGACGATGGAAAAGTTGGCCAGGGATACGTACCACTTGACCCTGGTCCGGGCAGCGTCCTTGGTCTCCAGGGAGCCGAGGCGTTCGACCTGAATCATCTCGGGGCTGGTAAGGCCGCAGACGGCGCCCTCTCCCATCTGGAAGGCGAAGATAGCCGAGCAATCTTCGGATGTGCCCACGGTGTAGTTGTCCTTGACCCAGTCGTTAACACGGACAGGGATGCCGTTATAGAGCTCGACGAACTCGCCGAGCTTGCCCTGGCCGACCTGCAGGTTGCTGCCCTGGGCCCTGGCCAGCGCTGCGAGCTTCCTGCGGGACCGGCGGCTCATCAAGAGCAGGTCGGGCTTGCCGCCCCGGACAAGGTCAATGAGCTTGTCCATGCTGGTCAAGGAGAGGGTGGCGCCATTAGCTCCTGAGCCGAGGTGGTTGCCGAACCGGCAGGTCCAGACGACGGAGCCGTCGGAGTTGGTCTCGCCCTCGGTGGTCTTCCAGGTGGGCTCGGAAGAGTCCGAGGTGCCGGCAGTGGTGCACTCGTACCGGAAGCCGTTCTCGAGGCCAACGGTGGGGACAACGACGTCTCCCAGGGAATAGGCGGTGCTGACCTCCCAGGCAGTGCCCTTCATGGTCTTATACAGGCCGTCGGGCTGCTTGGAGTTCACGCCGGAGTCGCCGTTCAGGAAGGTGTTCTCGAACTCATTCCTCAGGGCCTTGGCCTTCTGCTCGATGACGGCTGCCTCGAGGTCCTGGATATTACTCCGGGTGGTCTTAAGGAAGTTGTCGACATCGGCGTCTCCGCCCAGGATGCCAAGGCTGGCAGAGCACTGCTCGAAAGCCGGCTCTGAGGTGGTCCAGGTATCGGTGACGGGGTCGTACCAGGCCACGGTGGGCAAAGTCTTCTCCCTGTTGTACTTCAGGCTATTGCCCACGATCTGGATGAAGGGCAGTTCCTGTAAGATGGGGCTGTCCTTGACAATGGTCTCGACGATTCCCTTAAGCAGTATATCGGTCGAGAGCTTGCTTGCTTCTGCTAAAGATATGCTCATGTTACTCCTTCGGAGAAATCCCAAATCTCAAATTCAAAATCATAACTCCCCTTACCCCTCTTACCTTAAGAGGGGATCTGGTGCTTGGGATTTCCTCTTATGTTCCTCCTTTTTGCTGGATTCCAGCGGCGATTTTCTCCCTGGGGGTTAAGCCCTCGAGGGATATCTCGCCCCTGGGTGGCGCCCCTGCCGGGACCTTAGTCTCCTTGGCCTGGGCTTCGAGGTTGGCCTTGACGGACTCGGCGATGGTGGTAGCCTTCGCCAGGGAGGCGTCTATGTCCTCGATGGTGTCGCCGGCGATGATGTCCTGGGGAATGGCGGGATTGGCAACCCTGACGGCACCGAGGTACTTGGCGATGGCCTGGGTGTTGGCTTCCTTGGCAGAGGCGAGCTCGGCGGTGATCGCTTCGCTTCCCGTCTTCGCTTCGCTTAGCGAGGCCTGGAGATTGCTTTGCTCTGCTCGCAATGCTTCGCCTTCGGCTTGCATCTCGGCGATGCGGGTGTCCTTCTCGGCCAGGGCGGCCTCGGCAGCGGCCTTGGCCTTTTTCTCCTCCTCGAGCTGGGCATTGATGGCCTCCATGTCCTCGGGCTCCGGAGCGGTGTTCTGAGTTTCCTGAGTTTCTTGAGTTTCCGGGGTTCCGTTTTCCATATATTTCTCCTGTTCCTCTTGAGATTGCTTCGTCCCAATAAATCGGGACCCGCGATGACAGAGAGGTGAGTTATTATTCAGGCGCTTCCATCTCGCCTGCTAAAGCTTGGCGAGCAGGCTCCGCGGCAACCGCTCTCTCTCTCGCTCCACCACGTGTGGAAGCTGCCCTAAACTCCTGATTCATCTTGAGGATCCTGCCTCTCTCCTCCAACCACC
>DAOUEN010000120.1:0-3279 GCA_034430415.1 Dehalococcoidia bacterium | reverse complement strand
GCTCCCCTCATCTGCTCCACGCGGGTCAGCACAAACCAGGGAAGCACGACATCGAGCACCAGCAGCAGGCCAAGCCAGGCCCACAGCCGGCCGAACCTGCTCACAACACGCCTCCAGTCATCGATTCAGCTTCTGTCATCAGTCCCTCCTCGTATAGGTGTTGCCATTCAAGCTGCGCTCGCGCTGTCAGCCCCCCTCTGCCCACATCAGCCTCGCCCAACACCGCTACGGTTTCATATTGAGAAAGCGCAATGATAGTACACTCCGCCCTCAAAGGCAATAGGAGCAGCCGGTGAACCGGATCCCGCCGGCCCTGTGGGGCCGTGCGCCGGGCCACAGCACCATAAGGCAGATTTTGCCGCGGCTCCCGATCCATACTACAATACGGGGCAGCAGCGACATGCTTCCGGGCCCGGCGAAAGCGGGCCCGTCCATCAGGGAATCATCGTGAACTACTTCTTCATAGTAATCCTCGCCGCGCTGGCGCTGGAGTACGCCCTCCACCTGGCGGCCAACCTGTTGAATCTCAAGGCGCTCCAGCTCGAACCCCCCTCGGCCCTTGAAGGAATATACCGGCCGGAGGACTACCGCAACTCGCAGGAGTACACCCGGGCCAGCACACGTCTCCACGTCACCGCCAGCACCTTCAAGCTGGCGCTACTGCTGGCCTTCTGGTTCGCCGGAGGTTTCAACTACCTCGACGAGGTTGTCAGGGCGTGGGGCCTCGTCCCTCTGGCGAGCGGCCTGCTGTACATCGGCATCCTGCTGCTGGGCTACAGCCTCCTCACGCTGCCCTTCGGCATCTACAGCACCTTCGTCGTCGAAGAGCGCTTCGGCTTCAACCGGACCACTCCCCGCACCTTCCTGCTCGACAGGCTCAAGACACTGGCCCTGGCAACCCTGCTGGGGGCTCCGCTGCTGGCCGGCATCCTCAGCCTGTTCGAACACGCCGGCGCCTATGCCTGGCTCTACTGCTGGGGCGCCGTCAGCCTGTTCTCCCTGGGGCTGCAGTTCGTGGCGCCGACCTGGATTATGCCCCTGTTCAACAAGTTCACCCCGATGGAGCCCGGCGAGCTGAGAGAGGCCATCCTGGGATATGCCCGCTCGGTTGATTTCCCGGTCAAGAACGTGCTGGTGATGGACGGTTCCAAGCGCTCCAGCAGGTCAAACGCCTTCTTCACCGGATTCGGGCGCAACAAGCGCATCGCCCTGTTCGACACCCTGATAGGGAAGCACAGCGTGCCGGAGCTGGTGGCCGTGATGGCCCACGAAATCGGGCACTACAAGAAGAAGCATATCCTTCAGAGGATGGTAATCAGCATCCTCAGCACCGGCCTCATCTTCTTCCTGCTGTCAATCTTCCTGGCCAGCCCGGGCATGTACCAGGCCTTCTACATGGAGCAGCAGCCCCTCTACGCCGGACTGGTGTTCTTCGGTCTGCTGTATACGCCCCTGGAGCTGCTTCTGTCGGCGCTGACTCAGATGCTCTCCCGGAAGAACGAGTATGAAGCCGACCGCTTCGCCGCCGACACCATCGAAGAGCCGCAGTCCCTGGCGGAGGCCCTGAAGAAGCTCTCAGCCGGCAACCTCTCCAACCTGACGCCGCACCCCTTCTACGTCTTCCTCAACTACTCCCACCCACCGCTGCTGCAGCGCGTTCAGGCAATCCTGCGCAGCAAACCGACGTAAGCCGGCCCGTCCATAGACCTGGGCTGTTTCAGCGAACACCGCCCGGCGCGCCACTGTTAGGGGAAGCCCCCCGGCACTGGCGGCTTTTATCCTCTGCGGCGGGGACTACCAGATTCGCAGGGGACTCCCGTCTGGCAGAGCCCGCAGCCGACATGCTCCACCCCGTATTCCTCCCGCAGACGTCCACCAATCCTCTGGTAGTACTCCTCGCACTTCTTCTTGTCGTGACCCGCTCGGGTAATGGCTCCGGCGGGACAGCGGGCGATGCAGGCTTCACAGGAGCCGTCGGTGAAAAAGGGACAGTAGTCGGTGTGTCCCTGGTGCTCACGCGGGGAAGGAGGCAGTTTCAAATCGACCACCACGCTGCCGCAACGCATGGCCATTCCCCTGGGCGTTATCAGGCCGTCGCTTAGCCCGAACGTCCCCATCCCGGCGACGTAAAGAGCATGGCGCTCCGACCAGTTGGAGCTGAGGCCGGTGCATTCATCGCGGTGCTGGCTCCACAGAGGCGAAAGCATGGGAGCCACGGCGACGCAGCCCTGGTCGGCCAGCAGCGCCTCAACCGCAATTCTCAGGCTTTCGTTGAACTGCTCTCCATAGTGTCTGGTGTGAGCCCATCTCTCCGACGGCTCCTCAGTCCGGACGGCGTTGCTCTCCCTGGTCCTCTCGGTGATGGGCAGGACCCAGCAGATCACGCTGACGTGTTCGATCTCATGCGCCCGGGCGCTGGAGAAGCTCTCCAGCGTTCTCTCCAGGACCTCCCTGGGAGTCAGGTGCCCGGGCCCGATTATGCGCTTGAACTCGGAGAACAGCGGGTCGTCGCCGTCGGCAAAGCCCACCAGCGGTTCGTCGAAGATGGGGCTGTCGTCGATGAGAAAAAGCGTGTTCTCCAGGCTCTCCCGGGCCATCGACTTGATGAACTTCTCGATGGACCGCGCCGGGTCCTTCCGGAAGGTCGCTGCATCGTCCCTGCGCACTGCCATTCCTTTATTCTCCTCCGGAGTGCGGGCGAACGCTAACAGGCGTCAGGTGCAGCGGCAAGCATCAGCCTTGCTCTTCGGCTGCTGCCACGTGAGGTGAGCGGGGCTGCCCGTCTCTCTCACTGCCGGCAAACGTAGGGGGCCAGCCCGGCCCGGTCTCCCCATCCCGCCGGTACCGGAAGTCGCACTTCGCATGACCCTCGGCGAGCGTCATGGTCCGCACCATGCCCATGCTGCATGCCTGGCACATGGGGAAATCGACCAGACAGACATACGGCGTGAACTCGTCCGCGCCCTGGGCATGAAAGAACTTGCATATGGCGCACTCAGTGAAGTCCAGACCGAAGTCAAACTCCTTCTTGCCCTTCTCCCCACCGTCTTCGACAAAGGTGAATACCCAGCTCTCAGGGTGCCGGCGTTCCTGTGACTCCGCGGCATGTTTTTCCAGCCGCTGGGCAGAGAACCTCAGCCTGGCGATACGGCGGAGCAGGAACCTGGGGTAACGATGCACGTGCTCCTCGACCAGGTCATAGAGGATCTTTCCCGCCTCCTCCACAGTCTTTCCGTAGCTCTTGAGCACTCTATACAGCGCCAGGGCTGCCGCAGACTG
>DAOUEN010000119.1:0-2174 GCA_034430415.1 Dehalococcoidia bacterium | reverse complement strand
CCGAGGCGGTCAAACTACGTGTAACGCCAGATCCCCGTCTAGGGCCGATCAAGCCACATATGGCCGGGATCTGACGATCCCTGGCGAGCAAATGATTAAGATGCAATTGCCTTGGGGTTTGAAAACACCGTGAACAAAGGCATAGGCGCTATTCAAACCGGGTGGTATACGCCCAGCTTCTAGGTGATGACCCTCATCTCCTGCGGGGCAACCAACGAGCGATATTCTCATCCCTTTACTTGCCTCCTCGTATAATATGAGTGTAGTGGTAGCGGTGCTAGTGCCGCCTCCACTTGATAAATCGGGATGATCCTGGCATACTATCTGTCGCTGGCAGACAGTAGCAGGGACAGTTCTTTGCCTCCGAGTTGCACGGCCTAGCCGTGACTTCTATCAAAGCTTGTGCCCCTGGTCCAATGGGTACTTCTGACTCGCATACTGTGCTATCAGCTAACCCTGTCCTCCGGGCAGCATGGCCTAGTTTGTACAGGCGACGGAGGTGTCTCCACGGTTGGCTGAGAAGCTCTGATTGGCAGCGAGGCTGTTGATCTCGTTGGGCGTCCAGGGTCATCCCGATACCTCTATGCCAGCTCTGTGTCCATCATCAGTTGTAAAGAAAGAAAGGAAATCGCTATGTCTAAACGTCTGCAAGTTGGCTTCGACATCCACCAGAAACACAACCACGTCTGCCTAATGACCAAAGATGGTCAAATGGTCGACCCTCACCAGCGCTTCGACAACAATTGGCCCGGTCATCGTAAACTTGTCGCTATGCTGGTCAGTGTCCTGGAAGAGGGACAGTTCGAAGGGCTGGACATTGCTGGCGAGGCCTCCGGCCTGTTGTGGTTTCACCCCTTCTATCACTTGACCCAAGCCAAGGAGTTGACCCCCTTCGACTCTCACATCTACCTCTTCAACCCGCGCACCGTCAAGCACTTCAAGAAAGTGCTGGCCGAGCGGGACAAGGTCGACCCCAAGGATGCATACGCTGTCGCCGAACGCCTCCGCTTCGGTGGACGGATGCCACACGAACTCACCTTCGATGAGCGTTACTTGCCTCTCCAACGCCTGACACGCTATCGCTACCATTTGTCTCACACTCTGGCTCGGGAGAAAATCTACGCTCGCATGGTGCCCATCTACCTCAAAGCCAGCGACTACACCCGCAAACCCAAGCCCTTCTCCGACCTTTTCGGCGCTACCAGCCGTCACATCCTGTCGGAGTATGCCACCACCGACGAATTGGCTGCCATGCCCTTGGACGACCTCGCTGATGAACTGGATCGGATCGGCCGCCATCGCTTCAGCGATGCTACCGACAATGCCCGTCGCCTCAAACGCGCCGCTGCTCAATCCTACCCTCTGCCCCTTTGCTTGATCGAGCCCATCAACGTGATCTTGGATTCTCTCTTGGCCCACATTCGCTTCTTGGAAGGGGAATTGGAAAAACTGGATTCCCTCATCGAAACGACCCTGGTCGACGTCCCGGGTGCTCCCTATCTGCGCTCGGTCAAGGGCTTGGGCTTGGTCTACACCGCGGGCCTGCTGGCCGAGATCCAGAACCCAGATCGCTTCATACAAGGCTGCAAGCGGGACAAAGAAGGCAACCTGCGTCCCAAGACCAAGCACGATGCCCAGGCCTCTCTGGCTCGCTTCTTCGGCCTCTGGTGGCCCCGCAGCGACTCCGGCGAGTTTCAGGCCGAGGATCGCCGCCTGCCCAAGACTGGCAACCCGTACGGTCGCTACTACTTCGTAGAAGGCGCTAACAGCTTGTGGAGACACAATGCTGAGTATACCGCCTACTACCAGCGTAAGTACGATGCATCACTCAAACACAAACACTGGCGTGCTACTGTTCTGACTGCCCGTAAGCTGGTCCGTCTCGTCTTCGCCTTGCTGCACGATGAGGAGATGTATCGGCCACTGGAGGTACGCTCTAGTAGTTAAGGTTCTACCCTGACCCACCGGCCAGGTCACATTTCTCATTCAGGCTTGCCCATTTTTCAAAAATCATCCGAGCAGGCCTATTGTTCCCTGCCTGAAAATCCCTCCTCAGAGAGCATATTTGCCTCTTGACATTTTACCGCATTTCTTCTCAGCAGGAGTTTCCCATTACATAGGTTAGCGTGTCTCGTGGCCCTCATTTTGGTCAAATTCCCGTCGTGAGGAGCAAG
>DAOUEN010000118.1:0-62256 GCA_034430415.1 Dehalococcoidia bacterium | reverse complement strand
AGCCTCCGATATGGTTCTGGTGGATGATAACTTTGCCAGCATCGTGGCAGCAGTGGAGGAAGGCAGACATGTCTTCGAGAACATACGCAAGGTGATCCTCTACACACTACCCACAAACGGGGGGCAGGCACTACTGGTGATGGGAGCGATATTACTGGCGCCATTTATCCCTCTTTTCATGACGCGCCTTCCTCTGGAACCGATACAAATCCTCTGGATAAATCTGTACGATGCGGTGATTCTTGCGCTGCCTCTCCTCTGGGAGCCCCGGGAAAAGGGATTGCTTAACAGGCCGCCGCGTAATCCCAAGGAACCGATAGCTAACACATTATTCTTCAGGAAGGTAGGGCTCGTGTCTCTGATTATGGCCGCCTCTGGTTTCACAGTTTTTTATCACTACGGCATGCCAGCTATTTCCATCTCGGGGGTGAACGAATTACTGCTGACCCAGGCGCAGACGGCGGTGTTCATTAATATCATGCTGGTACATATCTTCTACCTGCTTACTGCCCGCTCGTTAACAGTATCCGTGTTCGAAGTGAACCCGTTCTCAAATAAGATGGTGGGCATTGGTATTGCTGCAACCGTGGTCATACAGCTTATTCTGGTCTATATCCTTCCCCAAACAGGATTCAATCCCCTCAGGACAGCACCCTTCCCTGCACAATGGTGGATATTTATTGTTTTGCTGGCTCTTCCCGGGCTATTCGTAATCGAACTGGAAGAGTTCCTGGTCGAGCGCTTCAAGCGGCGCTCTAGACAAGTCCTGAACGCCTAGGAATGGGTATCAATAGCTGGAAGGCTCCAAGGCTGCGGATAAAGGATTATTCCCTAAGACATACTCTTTCAGTTATAGTGTCGTTATCCTAGTTCACAGCTATGGCATAAATAAGAGGTCAACTATCTTACTCTGCAGGTCTCGAGCTGATGACAGTTTGCTGTAGCAGTCAGACTTGGTTTTGTCGTCGGCACCGCTGATGTTTATAGCTCGGTAGGCATTGATGATGGCCCTGCTCTGGTCGATAAGCCCCATATGGACGAGGTTAATGTCCCACATCGGCCTCCGGCTCGCCCACCAGAACTGATCGCTCTGCAGAGCTCTGTCAAGCAGTCCTCTAGCTATCCCCGCAAAGTGTTTGCTCTGATCGTTATCGGCTACTCGACCGGCCGCTGAGCACAGCTCGATACATATAGCCGTGTGTTCCCACTGCAGGCGATGTAGTTCGCTGTCTTTATCCCGCCACAGAGGAAACGGATTATCTGCTTGTATGTCTTCACCGGTGGTACTCCACGATGACGTCTTAGGGTCAATGACTTGACCAGGCTGGAAAAGGTCAATTAGTTGAGTGATGGTTACCACCCGGACTTGCTCAGCTGTTTCGGTAGCCTTCAATAGGCTGGTATGCTGGGCTGCAAGGACTTTCTTCTGCTGGAGATGCGCGTACGTATCGCTCCTTACCTGAAGTTCCTCATATGCCTCAGCGAGGAATAACTCCTCCCAGTCTTTGATATGATGCCCATAGGTCTCTGCATCCATCGCCGTAACGACATAGATGTTCTCCTTGTCTCCTCCAAGGCCCTTAAGGTGTTCCAGGAAGTCCTTTGGTCCTATCTCTTGAAAGCTGATCTTATTGCTCAGGAGGTCGTCACGGAAGAATACTGCTAGCCTCTTTCCATCAAGTTCTACCTGGTAGATGGTATCTACCGGCCAGTCGGCCGGGCAGGCTACGCCACTCAGAATAATCCAGCGATGTCCGGTATCCATGACAGGCTTAATGATATCCCTGCTGTAAGCCATCTCCGGCGGGAAGAAACCGCTGGCCTTGTACGCACTTCCAAAGAAATAAGCATTCGTCTTCTGATTAAGTTCTATCTGCCGCTTTGCTTCCTCAGGTGGAATCAGCGGTAGTATAGGGTGGTATTTACCAGTGCCGGTAATCTCTATCTGCCCTTTCTCTGCTAATTCCTTTAATCCCTGAATAACATCATCGTGACCACAATACTTCAACATCTCGGTGAGGACGGCATTGATGTTTATTGTTGCCTTTGCTTGTGGATATTCGCGAAAGACTTCCAGGAGAGGTCGATAAGACTCATTGCAGATTTTTTCCAACACGGAAGGTAGCTGAGTCGCTGGTTGATAGAAATGAAAAAGCTGCGCCCAATAAATCATGGTGCCACTTTTACCCGCAAATCGCTCCGGCTAGTCACATACAGGTTAATATTTCTGTGAATCTATTTCAACCCACTGGCAGTGAACGCACTCTATTGGAAGCATTATATTATGTTATCCTAGATGGTAGAGTGTGAGGAATTTACTCGATGATACAGAGGGAATCTTCGTGGCCGTGTGTGATATGCAGTAAAAGGAAGACACGAGCATAAGGAGGTATGCGTATGGATATTACAAACATTGGAAGTTATATTGACGGTGTCGAGGCGACTCTAGCTAACCTCAAACAGCGCGATATAGTAGGACGTATCTGGCGTAAAGACCACACTGTCTGGAAGCCCGATCCCGGCGAAATCACGGATAGGCTGGGATGGCTTACTATTACTGACCTAATGCGCGGGCAAGTAGCCACTCTACAATCTTTCGCCAACGAAGTACGAGAAACTGGTTTTAGGCATGTGGTTCTAGTCGGCATGGGTGGGAGCAGCCTGGGTCCGGAGGTGCTGCGGCAGACTTTTGGCAGTGAGGCGGGCTATCCGGAACTCATCGTGCTGGACTCCACAGTACCTGCTCGCGTAAAGACCATAGCGGAAACCATCAACCCGGCACGTACATTGTTCCTGGTTTCTTCCAAGTCTGGGACCACTGTGGAACCTAACACATTGTTTCAGTACTTTCGAAGCCTTGTGGCGTCTGCTCTTGGAGAAGAGGAACCCGGATACAACTTTGTAGCTATAACTGACTCAGGAACGCCCCTTGTCAAACTGGCCACGGAGCAGAAGTTCCGCCGCAGTTTTATCAACCCTCCTGATATTGGGGGGCGATATTCCGTATTGTCGTTCTTCGGACTAGTTCCAGCAGCTCTAATGGGAATTGACGTTCCAAAAATTCTTGACCGTGCCGAACGCATGCGAAAAAAATGCACTGAGGCCAAATCAATTTCAGAAAACCCAGGCGCCAAGCTGGGAGCCGTCATGGGGACATTAGCCTCATCGGGGCTAGATAAACTAACGTTATTTACGTCTCCATCAATTGGCAGCTTTGGTCTATGGGTAGAGCAATTAGTAGCAGAGAGCACCGGCAAGGATGGGAAAGGCATCGTGCCAGTTACGGGTGAACCTTTTGTAGAACCAGTCCGGTATGGTGATGACCGGCTGTTTGTATGTTTGCGTGTTTCTCAAGATGACAACTCGGTAATTGATGCAGTAATAGATAAACTAAGAGCTTCGGGACAACCGTTGGTTGTACTGGGAATGGAGGACAAGCATGAGTTGGGGGCCGAATTCTTCCGCTGGGAGTTTGCCACTGCCGTAGCGGGGGCGATTCTAGGTATTCACCCTTTCGATCAGCCAAACGTGCAGGCAGCTAAGCAGGCAACAGAGGCCATGCTGCAAGAATATATCAGGACTGAAGAACTTCCCCAGACTTATGTCACAGCGTCTCTTGCCGAGTTATTACCAAAAGCAAGGAGCGGCGATTATCTGGCCGTTCTGGCTTATGTTCAGCAGACTCCCGCAATGGATGGCGTGATGACAGAATTCCGCCGCACAATTGGCGAGAAGCACACTATGGCAACCACGCTTGGTTATGGGCCGCGCTACCTTCACTCGACCGGACAGCTCCACAAGGGCGGTCCAAACACGGGACTATTTCTGCTCATTACCGCTGACCACGAAGGAGATGTACCTATACCCGGTAGGCCATATTCCTTCGGCGTGCTCGCCGATGCTCAAGCTCTGGGAGACTTGCGGGCTCTACAATCTCTGGGACGGCGTGTAACCAGGGTACATGCAAGTCGGGATGACGCAGATGCTATCTCCAGACTGATTAGCGAACTGCGGTAGTATCCACTGCCTTCGTGTCATAATAGGCATCTTCGGTTGAAGGAGGGCGCGATATGACAAAGCTGGTACTTCTGAGACACGGTGAAAGTCTATGGAACAAAGAAAACCGCTTCGGCGGCTGGACGGATACGGATCTGTCAGAAAGGGGAATTGCCGAGGCTAAGAAAGCGGGGCAAATTCTCAAGGAGCAAGGATACACCTTTGACGTTGCCTTCACGTCGGTATTAAAGAGGGCAATACGTACCCTGTGGATTGTACTGGATGTGATGGATTTGATGTGGATACCAGTATACCGCTCCTGGCGGCTAAACGAGAGATATTACGGCGCACTACAAGGCTTGAACAAGTCTGATACCGCAGCTAAATTTGGTGAGGATCAGGTCTTGATATGGCGACGAAGCTACGATGTCCAGCCACCGAGCGTGGACAGGAAAGACGAGAGGTATCCCGGAAATGATCCCAAATATCGGGACCTTAATGCAAAAGACCTACCTCTAACAGAGAGTCTGAAGGATACGTCGCACCGAGTCTTACCTTACTGGCATGAAGCAACAGCGCCAGTGATAGAGAAAGGGAAACGAGTATTAATATCGGCCCATGGTAATAGCCTGAGGGCGCTGGTCAAATACCTCGATAACATAAGCGACCAAGATATATTAAGCCTTAACATCCCTACCGGCATTCCTCTAGTGTATGAGCTAGACGAAAATTTGAAACCAAAGCAGAGCTACTACCTAGGCGATCCTGAAGAGGTAGAAAAGGCAATGGAAGCTGTGGCCAAACAGGGTAAAGCCCGTTAAATATTGTCTATCAGCCATCAAATTACTAATCTTTACAATATGGCAAGAATTTGACAAGGCTTTCCCAATACTCAACAATAGCTGAGTTAGTAGCACTTAATACTGATAAGGATGTAACCAGATGACGTGAACAAGTAAAATATCGGAGGTTAAACCATGAGCATCAACGCTCTCTACAAGTTGAGCTATGGTGTTTATATGGTAACCTCGAAAAAGGACACCCGTATGAACGGTCAAATTGCCAACACCGTATTCCAGGTCACCTCTGAACCCCCGACAGTCGCTGCCAGCATCAACAAGAACAATCTCGCCCACGAGTCTGTCAAGCAAAGCAGAGCCTTTTCCGCCTCTGTTCTCTGCCAGGACACGCCTCTCACCTTAATTGGCCGCTTTGGCTTTAGATCGGGCGAGGTGGTCAACGCCGATGTCATTTCAGACGAGGTCTGCATGACCTATGACTATTACCACCAGGTCAAGGGTGGCAAAACTCCCAAAGCAGCGGCGACATATCTTGATGAAAAGAAGGTGGGGCAAGTTCCAAAGGAGGAAAAACCAAAATGGCGAAATACAAATGCACCGTCTGCGGCTATATATATAACCCAGAAAAGGGCGACCCCGATGGCAGTATAAACCCAGGAACAGCCTTTGAGGATATCCCCGACGACTGGGTATGCCCTGTCTGCGGGGCAGCCAAGGACAAATTCGAGAAGGTGGATTAGTATGAAAGCGAGGGAGATCAGGCCGGGAATCTACTGGGTAGGAGCCATAGACTGGGACCGTCGCCTGTTTGACGAGCTGATACCGCTACCTGATGGTACAAGCTACAACTCGTACCTGATTCAGGGCAGTGAGAAAACGGCTCTTATTGATGCGGTTGATCCTCTCATGGAACACGTGCTGATATCACGTCTTGATGACCTGGCAGTAAAGCAAGTCGATTACCTAGTAGCCAACCACGCTGAGCAGGATCATTCCGGATCAATACCGGCAGTGCTGGCGAAGTATCCCATGGCAAAGGTTATCTGTTCGCCAAGATGCAAAGGTCTGCTGATAGACTTGCTGCATGTTCCCGAGGACAGGATTACTACGGTTGGTGACAAGGAGTCACTTTCTCTTGGAGATAGAACACTGGAGTTCATCCACGCTGCCTGGGTGCACTGGCCGGAGACAATGCTGACCTATCTGAGAGAAGAAAAAATACTGTTTCCCTGCGACCTTTTCGGCTCGCATCTGGCGACTTCTGACCTGTATGTTAGCGACGAGGGAAGGATATTTGAGGCAGCCAAAAGATATTACGCTGAGATAATGATGCCCTTCCGAACCAGCATTGAAAAACACCTGGAGAGGCTGAAGGGCTACAAGATAGAACTCATTGCGCCCAGCCACGGACCCGTGTATAACCGGCCGACATTCATTATTGAAGCTTATCGTAAATGGGTGCTTGACCCGCCGGAAAACATTGTCGTTCTGCCCTATATCTCCATGCACGGAAGTACACGCCAGATGGTCGAGTACTTTGTTGAGGCTCTTACTAACAGAGGAGTAACCATAAAGCAGTTCGACCTGGCGACGGTTGACATCGGCAAGCTGGCTATGGCGCTTGTGGACGCAGCGACACTGGTAGTTGGCGCACCTACCACTCTAGTTGGGCCTCATCCAAAGGTCGCCTATGCTGTCTTCCTGGCAAATGTCCTGCGTCCGAAAACGAGATTTGCTTCTATCATTGGCTCATACGGTTGGGGCAGTCAGGCCAAGGAGCAGATTATCAATATGATCCCTAATCTCAAGGTAGAACTTCTCGAGCCAGTGATTGTGAAAGGTTTGCCTAATGAAGAAGACTTCAAAGCCCTGGATGCGTTAGCAAGCACCATAGCCCAAAAACATAAGAGCATCAGCGAAGCTGCTGCCTAATATCGAAGAAGTGATGGCCGACCATGTATATCTTGGTCGGTCAACTTTTTTTGGGAGGTGGAGCAATGGCAATTGATTTCAACGTAATGGCGGGTGGGGAAGCGGGACAGGGAGTGCAGTCGGTTGGCATGATCCTGGCAAAGGCGATGGCACACGGCGGTCTCCGCGTCTTTGCTGACCAGGACTATGAGAACCGGGTTAGAGGCGGTCACAACTTTTTCCGGGTCAGAGTAAGTGACAGAGAGGTACTGGCTCTGTCAGAAAAGCTGGACATTCTTGTGGCACTCAACAAGGAGACGATTGACCTCCACCAAAATGAACTGAAAAGTAACGGGGTCATCATCTTCGATCAAGAGCAGGCCAAAGTTGAGGCTCGTGGGGAGAACTACTTCAACGTGCCGTTCGTAAAACTGGCTGAAGAAACAGTCAAGAATAAGCTTATGACAAACACTGTGGCTGTTGGCGCAGCTATGGGACTTGCCGGATATGATTTCAATATTCTGGCATCTGTATTAAGAAAGGAGTTCGCCCACCATGGCGAAAAGATCGCCGAGGATAATGTTGTTGCTGCACGTGCTGGATTTGACTTTGCCCATGAGCACAGTGCGAATCAATTGAGGCAGAAAATCCAACCGGTATCCGGAAGTAGCAAAAGGATGCTCCTACATGGTAACGAAGCGCTGGCCCTAGGCGCTATGGTCGGTGGCTGCAAATTTATTGCTGGATACCCCATGACACCGGCTACCTCCATATTGGAGTACATAGCCGACAAGGGTCAGCAGTATAATGCCGTCGCTGTACATGTGGAAGATGAGATAGCTGCCATAAACATGGCTGTCGGGGCAGGTTATGCGGGGGCTAGAGCCATGGTCGCCACGTCAGGAGGGGGCTTCTGTCTCATGGTAGAAGGGCTGGCGCTAGCCGGTATAACCGAAACCCCCATAGTGGTAGTTCTGGGGCAGCGACCCGGTCCAGCTACCGGTCTGCCAACCAGGACCGAGCAGGGTGAACTCTGGTTTGCTCTCCACGCTGGTCACGGTGAATTCCCCCGGGCCATACTGGCACCGGCCACGGCTGAGGAGGCTTTCCACGCCATAATAAAAGCGTTCAATCTGGCAGAGAAGTATCAAACACCAGTGATTGTCCTGACGGACCATTACCTTGCAACCTCCTATGCCACAGTAGAACGCTTCGACCTGAAGCAGGTGAAGATAGACAGGGGCGAGCTTATATCTAATGAGGAAGTAAACAGAATAACCGAATACGAGAGGCATCTTGTTACCGACTCCGGCATCTCTCCACGAGCCCTACCAGGGCAAGGAAAAGCTCTTGTAGTGACTGACTCCGATGAGCACAATGAAGCAGGACATCTGATCGAGGACACGGAGACACGCAACCAGCAGAACCTAAAGCGGCTGCGAAAACAGAATGGCCTTAAGACTGAGATTAACAGCCCCAAATTTCACCAGATGCCTAATGCGGAGTTTATGCTGATTGGCTGGGGCAGTACGTATGGAGCCATAAGAGAAGCCGCTGATTTGCTCCAAAAAGACAAGGTGCCGGTTAACGTGCTTCATATCAGCGAGATATGGCCGTTTCCGACAGAAGCGATCTCCTCAGCATTAAACAAGGGCACCAAGAGCATCGTTATTGAGAATAATGCCACGGCACAGATGGCGAACCTGATCAGGCGTGAAACAGGATACAGGGTGAATGGCACCATTCTCAAGTCTGATGGCCGTCCCTTCTCGCCACAGGAGATTGTAGACCGCATGAAGAAGGAGGTCACCTAACTATGGTTACAGTTAAAGATTATGCGGAGTCAGTACCTATTGCCTGGTGCCCGGGATGCGGCAACTTTGCCATCCTCCAGGCCTTGAGAAAGGCACTGGTAGACCTTGGAAAGGAGCCTCACCAGGTACTCTTTGTGTCTGGTATCGGGCAGGCGCCGAAACTTCCGCACTACACACACGGAAATGCCTTCAATGGGCTTCACGGACGAACCCTTTCCACAGCTACCGGTGCAAAGATTGCCAATCATGAGCTTGTCGTTATCGGCATAGATGGCGATGGCGGTGCCTATGGTGAGGGCATCGGCCACCTGCTGGCCACAATGCGCCGCAACGTCAACATTACCTACATGGCGCACAATAACCAGGTATACGGGTTAACCAAGGGACAGGCATCGCCTACCAGCGACCTTGGATTTGTTACCAGGACGACGCCGCTGGGAGCCGGCCAACCGGCTAACCCTCTTGCTCTAGCTCTAGCCTCCGAGGTCAGCTTCCTGGCAAGAGGCTTCGCCGGCGATGTCGAACACCTGTCCGGGCTTCTGAGGAGGGGCATAGAGCATCGTGGATTTTCTCTGATAGATATCCTCCAGCCTTGTGTCTCTTTCAACCGCAAGAACACCTACCAGTGGTACCGTGAACGCATCTATAAGCTGGAAGACGAAGGGTATGACCCCAGCGACAAGATAGGGGCCTTTGCCAGGGCACAGGAGTGGGGCGACCGAATACCAATCGGTCTCATTTACACTAAGGAAAGGCCGGTCTATGAGGAGCAGCTTCCGGCTCTAAAGGAAGGGCCGCTAGTTAAACAGAAAATCGACCCCTCACAATTTGAAGCGCTACTCGACGAGTTCATGTAGGTATTAGATATGGATAAAATTTCGGAAATTAAAGCGAGAGAGATACTTGACTCAAGGGGTAACCCTACCATCGGAGTTAAGGTCAAGCTCTCAGGTGGAGCTTTGGGCTACGCGGCAGTTCCCTCGGGAGCAAGCACAGGCAGTCACGAGGCGTTTGAATTACGTGACAGCGATATATCACGCTACGGAGGTAAGGGCGTACTCAAAGCTGTTGCCAATGTCAATGAAAGGATCGCCCCAGCGCTGAGGGGCATATCTGCAGTTGACTATAAGCTGGTAGACCAAAAGATGATAGATATGGACGGCTCGAAAAACAAATCTGTACTTGGAGCAAACGCTATTCTGGGCGTTTCCTTAGCTACAGTTCACGCTGCGGCGAGCTTTCTTAAGATTCCCCTTTACCAATTCTTAGGTGGAGGTGGTGCGCACCTGCTGCCTGTACCCATGATGAATATCCTAAATGGTGGCAAGCATGCCGAGAACTCCACCGACTTCCAGGAGTTCATGATATTGCCCGTTGGTGCCGATAGCTTTGCTGCTGCTCTAAGAACAGGAGCTGAAGTTTATCAGGCTTTGAAGGGAGTTTTATCCACCAAGAAGCTGAATACCAACGTTGGCGACGAGGGCGGATTTGCTCCTGAGCTACCGTCAAACAGGGCAGCTATTGAGCTGATAGTAGAAGCCATCAAAAGAGCTGGTTACCAGCCTGGTAAAGATATCTATTTAGCCTTGGACCCGGCCTCCAGCGAGTTCTGTGAAAATGGCATGTACCACTTAAGAAGAGAGGGCAAAAGACTTTCTTCGGCAGATATGATCCGGTACTATACTGGGCTGGTGTCTGATTATCCCATCATCAGTATCGAGGACGGCCTGGCTGAGGATGACTGGGAAGGCTGGAAGCTACTCGCGAAGGATATCGGAAAAAAGGTGCAGCTTGTGGGCGATGACCTTTATGTAACCAGCCTGGATAGGCTGTCTCGAGGTATAGCTGAGGGTAGCTCCAACTCCATTCTGATCAAACCGAACCAGGTAGGCACCATAAGTGAGACTATCGCCGCTATCAAGATGGCTAAAGAAGCTAGCTGGACAGCCATAGCAAGCCACCGCTCCGGTGAAACAGAGGATACCACCATAGCCGACTTGGCGATGGCCATGGATACAGGACTAATCAAGACAGGTGCCCCCTGCCGTTCCGAGCGAGTGGCTAAGTACAACCGGCTTCTAGAAATAGAAGAGGAGTTGGGTCAGCTAGGACGCTACGCCGGTATGGATGCCTTTTACAATTTGGCCGATAGGAGTATCAAGAATGAGCAATAGTCCTGATACTAAGATCCTTGGCATTGACCTCGGCGGCACGAAGATACTAACAGCGGTTGCTAACAAGCAGGGTAAGATGCTGTCGCGCGATCACAGCATCACGCCGGCAAAAGAAGGTCAGGATGTCGTGGTGAAGTCAATTCTGGAATCCGTGGGCCGAGCCCTTGACCAAGCCCACATAGCCGCCGCTGACCTTACTGCCATAGGGCTTGGAGCCCCAGGCTTATCGAATCCTGAGACAGGTATCTTGTACACCTCACCCAATCTACCCGGATGGAGGGATGTCCCTCTGCGAGATATCATTGCGAAAGAGCTTGGCAAGGAGGCCTTCCTCATTAATGATGCCAATGCAGCTGCCGTAGGAGAACTGTATTTCGGGGCCGGTAGAGGCGCCCGGAATTTCATCTATATCACTGTCAGTACCGGCATAGGAGGCGGCATAATCATTGATGGCAAGATATACACCGGCCCGACCGGTACAGCGGGAGAATTAGGGCACATGGTCATCAACGATGAGGGGCCGCAGTGTAACTGCGGCAATAAGGGGTGCTGGGAGACATTGGCCTCAGGTACTGCGCTGTCCAGGGAAGCGAGACACAGGATTAAAGAGGGAGCGGCGACATCTATCCTGAAGTATGCAGGTGGGAACGTAGAAAAGATAAATGCCGAGGCCATTCATGAGGCAGCACAGACTGGCGATAAGCTGGCAAATGAACTGATTGCCCGAACAGCTTATTACCTGGGCGTCGGTCTGGCAAATTTAATCAACATCTTCAATCCGGAAGTAATCATTATCGGAGGAGGGTTGTCCAACATCGGAGACATGCTGCTTAAGCCCGCTTTCGAAGAGGCTGGGCGCCGGGCATTTAGGCAGTCATATCAGGCAGTGCGTTTTGCTCGTGCTGAGCTGGGACGTAACTCTGGCGTACTGGGTGCTGCTGCCTACGCCCTTGAAAAGATGAATGAAGGAGGTACGAAATGACAACCAAGATTGGGATTAATGGCTTTGGACGTATTGGTAGACTGATTATGCGGTCGATATTGGAAAGGAAGGCGAATATTGATGTAGCTGTTATCAATGACCTTACTGACACGAAGACGAATGCCCACCTATTCAAGTACGACAGCAGCTACGGCATCTATCCGGGTAAGGTAGAAGCCTCCTCGGATGCCATCGTAGTTGACGGCAAGAGTGTCAAGGTGCTTGCCGAGCGTGATCCGGCCAAGATTCCCTGGAAGGACTATGGGGTGGAGATAGTGGTCGAGTCCACCGGACTATTCACTGATGCCGCTAAAGCAGCAGCTCATCGGCAGGGCGGCGCCAAGAAGGTCATCATATCAGCACCGGCCAAGGGTGAGGACATAACCATAGTCTTGGGTGTAAATGACGACAAGTATGACCCTACCAAGCACCATATCATTTCCAATGCTTCCTGCACCACCAACTGCATTGCGCCGGTGGTCAAAATTCTGCATGACAGCTTTGGTGTTACTCGCGGTCTTCTGACAACTGCCCATTCCTACACCAATGACCAGCGATTGCTGGACCAGTTCCACAAAGACCTTCGCCGGGCCCGGTCAGCGGCGCTCAGCATCATACCCACCAGTACCGGTGCGGCTCGTGCCGTAACCTTGGTCATACCTGAACTCTCCGGCAAGCTCCATGGCATCGCCCTCAGGATACCAACTCCGACCGTTTCTATATGTGACTTTGTCGCTGACCTGAGCAAAAAAGTAACTGTAGACGAGGTCAACCAGGCCTTCAAGACGGCAGCTTCAGGTTCATTTAATGGCATCCTCGAATACTGTGACGAGCCGCTGGTAAGTATAGACTTCAAAGGCAATCCAGCCAGCTCCATTGTGGATGCCGAGAACACAATAGTGATTGATGGCAGCATGGTCAAGGTGCTGTCGTGGTATGACAACGAGTGGGGCTACAGCAACCGCGTGATCGACCTTATATCCCTGATGGTGAGCAAGGGGCTTTAACATTCAACCAAGGAGGAGGCAATGCGAAAGAAGACAGCAGAAGACATAGATGTAGCGGGCAAACGAGTTTTCCTGCGTGTTGATTTCAACGTGCCTCTGGATAAGGCAGGTGCCATCAGCGATGACAGCCGGATCAAAGCCTGCCTTCCCACAATTAAATATCTCATGGATCATAATGCCCGGGTAATTATCTGCTCGCATCTAGGCAGGCCCGACGGCAAGGTGGTGGAGAGTCTCAGGCTGACACCAATAGCCAAAAGGCTGTCAGAACTCCTGGGTAAGCCTGTAGAGGCGTTGAGACAATGTATCGGACCCGAGGTGGAGGATGCAATTAACAGGCTGAAGGATGGCGGGGTTGTGCTTCTGGAGAATATCCGCTTTCATCCTGAAGAGGAGGCCAATGACCCGAACTTCGCTAAAGCGCTGTCGCAACTTGCTGATATCTTTGTTAACGATGCCTTCGGCGCCAGCCACCGCGCCCACGCTTCGGTAGTTGGAGTAGCCAAGTATCTGCCAACCGTCTCCGGTTTCCTGATGGAGACGGAGATCGAGGCTTTGGGCGGGGCTCTGGAAAACCCGAAACGGCCTTTTGCAGCCATGATAGGCGGCGCTAAAGTAAGCGGCAAACTAGCTGTCATGGAGAACATCATGAATAAGGTAGATACCCTACTTATTGGCGGCGGCATGGCGGCTACTTTTCTGAAGAGCATGGGCTATAGGGTAGGGGACTCTATGGTGGAAAATGACCGGCTTGATTATGTTCGCCAGCTTATGGAAAAGGCAAAGTCCAAGGGACCCAAGCTTCTGCTGCCTCAGGATTCAGTGGTGGCAGCGAAGCTGGAAGCTGGTGCCAGCACTAAGACCGTGCCGGTTACAAAGATACCGGATGGCTGGACTATTGCCGATATTGGACCTGATACCATTCTGGAGTTCTCTACGGAGCTCAAGAAGTGTAAGACCGTAGTCTGGAACGGTCCAGTAGGCGTGTTTGAGATACCTGAGTTCGCCAATGGGACGCACAGCATGATAAAGGTTCTGGCTGACCTAAAGGCTACCACAGTCATCGGAGGCGGCTCTACCACAGAGGCAGTGGTTGAAATGGGATTGGCGGATAAGATGTCCCACGTCTCCACCGGCGGCGGGGCCTCGCTGGAGTTTCTGGAGGGCAAGGTACTACCGGGAGTAGCTATATTGCAGGATAAATAGAAAGGTAGACAAGGCAACTCCCTTTCATAGGTAGGAGGTTATCATGAAAAAGATAGGTATTCTGACCAGCGGCGGTGATGCCCCTGGTATGAATGCATGTATCAGAGCCGCCGTGCGTGCCGCCTTAGCCACTCATTTAGAGATATTCGGCATAAGGTGGGGCTACGACGGGCTGATTCGCGGCGACATGATACCCCTCGATAGAAGAGCCGTTGCCAATATCATTCACCAGGGAGGAACCATACTGGGCACAGCCCGCTCAGAAGAGTTCAGGACGAAGGAGGGCCGAGCAAAGGCTATCAAAACTCTTCAAGACAAAAGTATCGAAGGACTGATTCTCATCGGGGGCGATGGCACTTTTCGCGGCGGTACCCTGCTGTCCCAGGAGTGTGGAGTCAGCGTCGTCGGAATACCGGGGACCATAGACAACGATTGCTACGGCACGGATTACACCATAGGCTTTGACACTGCTATCAACACAGCCCTGGAAGCTATCGATCGGATTCGTGATACTGCCACAGCGCATGACCGCCTGTTCTTTGTGGAAGTGATGGGGCGTCATACGGGATTCATTGCCTTAGAGAGCGGTATTGCCGGCGGTGCCGAAGAATTCCTTATTCCTGAAGTACCGATGAGTATCGACGAACTCAGCCAACGCCTTGAGAAAAACTTCAAAGAAGGTAAAAGAAGCGCCATCGTGATAGTGGCTGAGGCAGAGCAGCCGGGCGAGAGCTTTCGCATCGCCCAAGAGGTGAAAGACAAGACAGGGTTCGCCTCAAGGGTTTGTATTCTGGGGTACATTCAGCGCGGTGGTATGCCGACGGCCCGAGACCGCGTTCTTGCCAGCAGGCTTGGGGCTGCGGCGGTAAGAGCCCTGCTGGATGGTAAAGGTGGATACATGGTAGGTGAGATAAATAGAGAAATAGCCTATACGCCTCTGAAGGATACCTGGGAAAAGAAAAAGCCATTACACGTTGGGCTCACAGATTTGCTGAAGATACTATCGGATTGAAGGGATAAAGGATCAAGAGTGTTTTTACAGGGAGGCAAGAATATGACTCTATCTATCGGCAAGCTAAGAGGATTGCAGCAGGTTGCTGACGATAATGGTTTTTTGACTATTTGTGCTATTGACCACCGGGGTGCGCTGCAGCGGGCCATGAATGAGCAAAACCCTGAGGCCGTAACCTATCAGGACATGGTTGACTTCAAGCTCGACCTCTGCCGGGCGGTGGCACCTTTTGCCAGCGCCGTTCTGCTTGACCCTATCTATGGGGCAGCCCAGGCTATTGCTGGCGGGATATTACCGGGGCATATAGGGCTCCTAGTCAGCCTAGAGAAGACGGGATACTCCGGCGAAAAGGCAGCCAGGCTTACTGAGATTATGCCTAATTGGAGCGTCGAAAAGGTCAAGGGGATGGGGGCTTCGGCTGTCAAGCTTCTTGTCTACTTCCGTCCTGACCTGAAAGAGACAGCTTCACGGCAGCTGGACCTCATTGCCATGGTTGCCGACCAATGTATCAAGGAAGATATTCCCCTCCTGGTCGAGCCGGTGAGCTATCCTGTTGAAGAAGTCGGCGTGTCTGCGCAGAAGTTTGCCGAGATGAAGCCGGAGCTGGTAATCGAGACTGCGCGCCAGATTACCTCGCTACCCATTGACGTATTGAAGGCAGAATTCCCGGCAGATATGGATTTTGAGCATGATGAGAAGAATTTGCTGCAGCTATGCCAGGAGCTGGGCCGGGCATCACGGTTGCCCTGGGTGCTCCTCAGCGCGGGTGCTGACTTCAAGACCTTCAAGAAACAGGTAGAAATTGCCTGTAAAGCCGGGGCATCTGGTTTCCTCGCTGGGCGAGCACTGTGGCAGGAGGGAGTCCAGATCCGCTCCAGGGGAGAGAGGATGAATTTTTTCAAGAGTACCGCTGCTCCCAGGCTCAAGGAACTGGCCGAGATGGTCAACAAGTACGGAAAGCCCTGGTATACCAAGATGGGGAGCGACAAGGGAGATTTTGAGGCGGCAAACGAGGGCTGGTATGAGCAATACTAACCTATTGGTCAATCAGCGAGGCAGATTTTTGGTATGAAGCAGACTGGTTACTTCAAGAGACGAACCAAGATAGTATGTACCATAGGCCCGGCGACGGGTACAGCCTCAGTCATTGAGCGTCTTATCCGGAGCGGTATGAATATTGCCCGGCTCAATCTGTCGCATGGGACACACGATGTCCATGCCCGGTATATTCGTACCGTGAGAAGGATAAGCCAGCGACTGCGTATGCAGGTGGCGATTCTTGTGGACCTGCCGGGGCCAAAATATCGTACTGGCAGACTCAAAGGCGGCCAGGCTATTCTAAGAAAGGGTGCTCAACTGACGCTAACCAGCAGAGACATTGAGGGAGATGCGGCTGCGGTGCCAGTCAACCTGCCTAATCTGCCACAGGACGTGAAAATAGGCGACACCGTCTTGCTGGATGATGGGGCCATGCAGTTGAGAGTGCTTGGGAAGAATGGCAACGAAGTGAAATGTAGAGTAACAGTGGGTGGCGTGCTCACTGAGAGGCGCGGGCTCGTCGTTCCTGGCATGCGTACTTCAGGCTCCTTCATTACTGATGCCTTACGTGAGCATATTGCCTTCGCTGTTCAGCAAAAGCCAGATTACCTGGCTATTTCCTTTGTCAGCAGCGCTCAAGACATATTTGCCGTAAGGGCCGTATTGAGCGAGCACAATGCAGATATTCCGGTCATTTCGAAGATTGAACGGGGACAGGCGGTGAAGGATTTTGATGATATCCTCTCTGCCAGTGACGGCATCATGGTGGCGCGCGGAGACCTGGGCGTAGACATTCCTCTGGAGAGAGTGCCACTTATACAGAAGGAAATCATCCAGAAGTGCAACCATGTTGGCAAGCCGGTGATCACCGCTACCCAGATGCTGGAGTCAATGGCGAATGCCGCTCGTCCGACGCGAGCCGAAGTCACCGATGTGGCCAATGCTATCTTAGACGGCACCGATGCCACCATGCTCTCGGCAGAGACATCCGTGGGCAAATACCCGGTACAGGCAGTGAGAACCATGGCCAGAATCGCCATAGAAACTGAAAAGAGGCTCTCCTATGCGCACCTGATTGACGAGAGGAGTATGTGGATTGAACGCGAGACGGACGAACTAATAAGCTATAGTGCCTGCCATACGGCAGACAGCCTAGGAGCAGTAGCCATTGTGGCCTTTACCCAGTCGGGAAGCACGGCTAGGCGAGTTTCAAAGTACCGTCCGCGGGTGCCTATCCTGGCGACTACACCCAGTGACGTTGTATCTGGCAAGATGCTGCTTTACTGGGGTGTGTACCCATTCCAAGTAGACCCGGCATCATCTGTAGATGAACTTTTTGAGATGGGAGCTAAGCTAGCCAAGGAGGCGGGACTAGCTAAGCCTGGTGATTTGATAGTGATTACCGGAGGTGTCCCTATAGGAGTGGCTGGCGCCACTAATCTGCTAAAGGTGGAGAAAATTGACTAGCGATGACTGAAGGTGAGGATGCACATATGGAGCAGCCAGACGGCAGAGCGCGAGTGATTATTAGTGGAGTGAAACCCGAGGTTGATAGCGGCCTGTTGCCGGCAAAAGCTGTGGTCGGTGAAAAAGTGGAGGTAGAAGTTGATATTTTTTCTGATGGTCACGATGCGATTACAGCCATACTCCTATATCGAAAAGAGGGAGATCCGAAGTGGGCCGAAGCTCCAATGGAATTCATCACCAATGACAGTTGGAAGGGCTCCTTCCTGGTTACAGAACTTGGACACTATCTGTACACTGTAACAGCCTGGGTTGACAGGTTTAAGTCATGGCGCAAGGATTTTCAGAAGCGGCTTGAAGCTGGGCAGGAAGACATAAACATAAATCTACTGGTGGGGGCAAATCTTATTGCCGAGGCAAGCGGACAGGCTTTAAAAGCCGATAGTCAGGCACTGCAGGAGTGGATGAAGACTTTCAAATCTCCGCCAGCTTCACAGTCAGAAAAGGTAAAGCTGGTCTTGAGTGAGGAAGTCGCCAGAGTCATGCAAAAGTATTCAGACAGGCGGTTCTCTGTCACCTATCCCAGAGAGCTAGCGGTATCGGTTGACCGCACAAGGGCCCAATTTAGCACCTGGTATGAGATGTTCCCTCGCTCCTGCGCCAACGAGCAGGGGAAACACGGCACCTTTAAGGACTGTGAAGCCCGCCTTCCGTATATAGCGGAAATGGGCTTCGATGTGCTCTACTTTCCACCTATTCACCCCATCGGCAGAACCTTTCGTAAAGGCAAGAACAATACGGTTAAGGCTGCCCCAGATGACCCTGGAACCCCCTGGGCTATCGGAGCCGAGGAAGGCGGACACAAAGCGATCCATCCCCGGCTTGGCACTCTGGAGGACTTCCGCCATCTTGTAGAGAAAGCCAAGGAATACGGCATCGAAATAGCCTTAGATATCGCCATCCAGTGTTCCCCCGACCACCCCTATGTGAAGGAACACCCGGAGTGGTTCGTGTGGCGACCTGATGGAACCATTCAGTATGCCGAAAACCCACCCAAGAAATACCAGGACATCTACCCTCTCAACTTTGAGACCGAGCACTGGCGCGAGCTCTGGGAGGAATTGAAGAGTGTTTTCCTGTTCTGGATTGAGCAGGGAGTGCGTATTTTCCGAGTGGATAACCCCCATACCAAGCCTTTTCGTTTCTGGGAATGGCTCATCGCGGAGGTGAAAAAGGAATATCCCGATACTATCTTCCTTGCCGAGGCCTTCACCCGGCCCAAGGTCATGCACCAGTTGGCCAAGCTGGGCTTTAGCCAGTCATACACTTACTTTACCTGGCGCAATACCAAGGAAGAGCTAACTCAATACTTGACCGAGCCCACCCAGAGCGATGTGTGCAAGTTTTACCGGCCAAATTTCTGGCCGAACACGCCTGATATCTTAACTGAATACCTGCAATCTGGCGGTAGACCAGCTTTCATGGCACGCCTGGTACTGGCAGCTACACTGACATCCAACTACGGCATCTATGGCCCGGCATTTGAACTCTGTGTGAACACTCCCAGGGAGCATGGCAGCGAAGAGTACCTGGACTCGGAGAAATACGAGATACAGCACTGGGATATCAACAGGGCCGACAGCCTGAAGGATTTCATAGCCCGTGTTAACCAGATACGCCGAGAGAATCCGTCTCTCCAGAGTAACCAGAATCTATGGTTCCATGCCGTAGACAATGAGGAGCTGATATGCTACAGCAAACACACCGAGGACCTATCTAATATCATACTTGTGGTGGTGAACCTCAACCCTCACTACACTCACTCTGGTTGGGTTCATCTTCCCATAGAACCATGGGAGCTAGATCCACAGCGACCCTATCAGGTTCACGACCTGCTAAGTGGAGCTCGCTACTTGTGGCACGGCGCGGGAAACTATATCGAGCTAGATCCAAAGGTCTGTCCGGCGCACATCTTCAGAGTTAACCGCCGCATACGCAGGGAGCAGGATTTTGATTACTACATGTAGAGAGGTAAGGTTGGAGGGTAATACACAACATCTCAAAATTAGCTTTGTTTGAGCCTAATCCGTTCAAGAAAGGATATCAGGTAAAGCATAGTAAAGTTAAAAAGGAGGTGCATTGTGCCTCGCAGGCAAAAGGAATCAAGAAAAACTGATGCCCATGTTTCTACGGGAGTTGCAGGACTGGATGAAATTATGAATCAGGGTTTTTTGCCGCAGCGGGCATATCTGGTACGGGGAGGCACTGGCAGCGGCAAGAGCACTTTGGGGCCGCACTTCCTGGCTGATGGAGCAAGGGTATGAAAACGACAATTCTTTCTGTGGGCAGTAACCGTGCCAACCTGGACCTTCTGTCCCAGCAGCTTGTCAAAGAAGGCTATGAGACATTGAGTGCTGCGAGCTTGGAAGAACTGGATAACTCGATCCAGGAGAAAAAGGACTTCGCCGTCGCACTCATAGACCTTTCGGGTTTTGATGAGCGTATCTGGGAGCGCTGCGAGGCGTTGCGCAAGGCAAAGATACCATTTATTGTCATTTCTCCGCAGCGCAGCCCCATTATTCAGAAGGACAGCATGAAACACGGCGCCAGCAGCCTGCTGGTAAAGCCGGATATGAAGGAGCTGATGGAATATATACATACATTACTGGGCGAGTAAGATATGACGAGAAGAAATAGAGAATCATGGCAAGTCGGCGATGACCCGTTATGGTACAGGGATGCCATAATCTACGAGCTCCACGTGCGGGCATTCGCCGACAGTGACGAGGATGGAGTGGGAGACTTCCGCGGCCTTGTTGGCAGTCTCGATTATCTAATGGACCTTGGAGTCACAGCAATCTGGATGCTTCCCTTCTACCCTTCGCCACTGAAGGACGATGGCTATGATATTTCCGACTTTACCAGCATACAGCCTGCCTATGGCGACATGCAGGATTTCAAGACCTTTGTTGACGAAGCCCACCGTCGCGGCATCCGTGTCATTACGGAGTTAGTGGTAAATCACACCTCCGATCAGCACCCGTGGTTCCAAAGGGCAAGAAAATCACCACCGGGAAGCCGCCATCGCGACTTCTACGTGTGGAGTAATACCGCAGAGGAGTTCAAAGACGCCCGCATTATCTTCACCGATTCTGAACATTCCAACTGGAGATGGGACCACCTAGCCAAAGCCTACTACTGGCATCGCTTCTATTCTCATCAGCCTGACCTCAACTACGATAACCGGGCTGTCCGGCAGGCTATATTCAAGGTGATGGAATTCTGGCTCAAGCTTGGTGTTGATGGTCTGCGATGTGATGCCGTGCCGTACCTGTATGAAAGGGAGGGAACCAACTGCGAGAATCTCTCTGAAACACACACTTTCCTGAAAGAACTACGTGCCCGCATTGATAAAAAATTCCAGAACCGCATGCTCCTGGCTGAAGCTAATCAGTGGCCTGAAGATGCTGTGCCCTATTTCGGAAACGGTGACGAGTTCCATATGTGTTTCCATTTCCCACTGATGCCGCGGTTATTCATGGCCATACGAATGGAGGAACGTTTCCCCATCGTAGACATTCTACAGCAAACACCGCCAATCCCGGAAACATGCCAGTGGTCTATATTCCTGAGAAATCACGATGAGCTAACGCTGGAGATGGTCACCGATGAAGAGCGTGACTATATGTACCGGGTCTATGCCAGTGACCCATCGGCTAGAATTAATCTCGGCATACGACGCCGACTGGCTCCGCTTCTGAACAACGACCGTAAGAAGATTGAACTGATGAATGCCTTGCTCTTCTCTCTGCCGGGTACACCGGTCATCTACTATGGTGATGAAATCGGCATGGGTGACAACTTCTATCTTGGCGACCGCAATGGAGTTCGTACGCCGATGCAGTGGAGTCCGGATAGAAACGCCGGCTTCTCCCGCGCCAACCCTCAGAGGCTATATCTGCCACCAATTATTGACCCAGAGTACAATTACGAGGCAATCAATGTCGAAACCCAGCAGAATAACCCTGACTCCTTACTGTGGTGGACGAAGCGTATGATTGCCTTGAGGAAACGGTTCAAGACTTTCGGCCGAGGTAGTCTTGAGTTCCTACAGCCAGAAAACCGCAAGGTTCTAGCTTTCCTGCGTCGCTATGGCGAAGAGACAATTCTCGTCGTAGCAAATCTATCTAAGCTGGCACAGCAGACCAAGCTTGACCTTTCGCAATTCGTGGGATGGAGGCCAGTTGACCTCTTCGGCAGGATACAATTTGACCCTATTACCGACGGCAAGTATTACTTTACCTTAGGTCCCTATGGTTTTTACTGGTTCTCTCTTGAACCGCAGCCAGCGGAGACAATGCGTGTCCGTGCCCTGCCCTCCGAGGAAGTAGCCACTGTGCCGACTATACCCCGAGAAAAGGACAAGCTTTTTGAGAGGGATAACTGGTTTCTCCTGGAGAGGACTTTACGTGACTATATGAGAGGGCGACGCTGGTTCCGCGGCAAAGCACGGGAGATGCGATCAGCCGATATTGAGGACGTTATCCCCATACATTTAGAGCAATCTGAAGCTTACATTGTCCTAATTCAGGTTGAGTATACTGAAGGTGAGCCCGACACCTATGCGGTTCCTCTGACCACTGCTCCGGCAGAGAAGGTTGGCGAGATTACGAATGAATACCCTCACGCTCTTGTCGCCTATTTGAAGCCTGGCAGTAAGAACAGCCAGTGGGTACTCTATGACGCTCTGGTGGACAAAGCTTTCTGTAAGTCTCTCCTAAAGGCAATTGGTCAGAAGCGCCGCTTCAAAGGACAGCTCGGCGAGGTTTCAGCTTTACCCACGCAAGTCTTTCGGAGTGCGCGGGGTGGTAGCGAAGCTTCATTGGACCCCACACCTATGAAGGTTGAGCAAAGCAATACTTCAGTGATCTACGGTGACCGATTGATTCTTAAGCTCTTTCGCCGGCTTGAAGAGGGACTTAATCCGGACCTCGAAATCGGGCGATTTCTAACCGAAAAGACGCCGTTTGAGCACATTTCTCGGGTTGCCGGCGCACTGGAGTATAGGCGCAGGAAGAGCAAACCGATGAGTCTGGCTATCCTGCAGAGCTTTGTAGCCAATGAAGGCGATGCCTGGCAGTATACCTTAGACTCATTGGGACGCTACCTTCAGAACGTATCAGTACATCCGACAGTTCAAGCACCGCCTATTCCTCGGAAGCACATGTTATCCCTGCCTAAAGAACCGCCTCCTCTGGCTAAAGAGACCATTGGCCCCTATCTAAATTCAGCACAGCTTCTGGGGCAGCGCACTGCCGAACTGCATGTAGCCCTGGCATCAGGGTTGGATGACCCGGATTTTGCCCCGGATTTATTTACTCACATGTATCAAACGTCTCTCTATCAGTCCATGCGGAGCTTCACCATCAGGACGCTACAAATATTGAAAGAGCAATTAACAAATATCCCCGAAGAACTGAGGGAAGATGCTCAGCGAGTTCTTGATTTGGAGAAGGAAATCATAAAACGATATCAGCCGATACGCAAGCAGAAGATTTCGGCAGCCCGTATCCGCTGCCACGGTGATTATCATCTGGGGCAGATACTGTTTACCGGGAAGGACTTTGTCATCATAGACTTCGAGGGTGAGCCAGCCCGCTCCTTGAGTGAGCGTCGTCTGAAGCGTTCGCCTTTGCTGGATGTTGCCGGCATGATACGGTCATTTCACTATGCTGCTCATAGTGCCCTAATCAAACAAGCACCTCAGGCACCCAGGCCGGAGGATGACTTGCCATTACTCCAGCACTGGGCACAGTACTGGTATGTCTGGGTTTCGGTGGCTTTCCTGAATTCATATCTAGACATCATTAGGCCAGTTGCTTTGCTACCTGAAGATCCGGAGCATCTAAGAATTCTGCTCGATGCCTATATTCTGGAGAAGGCAATATATGAGATCGGGTATGAACTTAACAACCGACCCGACTGGGTGAAAGTACCTCTGCAGGGGATATTGCAGTTGATGGAAGCCGGAAGCTAGCCTGAGAATGAGCGTAGTTGAGCAAGAGAGTGAAATGACAGTTCGCGAAGGCAAAAAGGCAAAGCAAACTGAAGAAGTTCAAACGGTTAGCTATGACGTGACGCTGCTCTCCGATGATGACCTTTATCTCTTCAATGAGGGATCTCACTACAGACTCCATGAAAAGCTGGGAGCCCATCCTACCAGCGTAGGCGGAGTTGAAGGAACTTATTTCGCTGTTTGGGCACCAAATGCCAAGCAGGTCAGCGTCGTCGGGGAGTTTAATGGTTGGAACAAGTCGAGTCACCAGCTCCGTGCCAAAGGTCAATCGGGCATTTGGGAAGGCTTCATCCCCGGCATCGGCAACGGCACGCTATATAAATACTACATCGTCTCCCATCGCCGCAACTACCGGGTCGAGAAGGCTGACCCATTCGCCTGCTTCAGCGAGATACCTCCGAAGACAGCTTCAATCATATGGGATTTAGACTATAACTGGAAAGATAGAGAATGGATGGAAAATCGCCGGGAGAAGAATGCCCTTGACGCCCCCATGGCTATCTACGAGATACATCTTGGCTCCTGGCGGCGGGTGCCAGAGGATGGGAACCGCTCTCTCAACTACCGAGAGCTAGCCCCTCAGCTGGCTGAGTATGTTCAGCAAATGGGTTTTACCCACGTTGAGTTTCTGCCTGTTATGGAGCATCCATTCTATGGCTCCTGGGGCTACCAGACCACGGGATACTTCGCCCCGACCAGTCGGTATGGCACGCCGCAGGACTTCATGTACCTGGTTGACTATCTGCACCAGCATGACATCAGTGTGATTCTGGATTGGGTTCCCTCCCACTTTCCCAACGATGAGCATGGACCTGGTTACTTCGACGGCACGCACCTCTACGAGCACGAAGACCCCAGGCAGGGAATCCATCCCGACTGGAACAGTTTTATCTTTAACTACGGCTGCAACGAAGTAAGAAGCTTCCTACTATCAAGCGCCATCTTCTGGCTGGATAAATACCATGTTGATGGGCTGCGTGTGGATGCGGTAGCTTCCATGCTTTATCTCGACTACGGTCGCAAGGGTGGCGAGTGGATAGCCAATAAATACGGGGGCCGGGAGAACTTAGAAGCCATTACTTTTCTCAGGCGCTTCAACGAGGCGGTCTACCAGGAACACCCTGACGTGCAGACCATTGCTGAGGAGTCCACGTCCTGGCCTATGGTATCACGGCCTGTCTACATCGGCGGTCTGGGCTTCGGCCTCAAGTGGGACATGGGCTGGATGCACGATACGCTGGACTACATGTCCAAGGACCCTGTCTATAGAAAGTACCACCATAATAACCTGACTTTCCGAATGATATATGCCTTCTTTGAGAACTTCGCTCTTCCCCTTTCCCATGATGAGGTGGTATATGGCAAAGCTTCGCTCTTGGGCAAGATGCCGGGAGACGACTGGCAGAAATTTGCCAACCTGCGGCTCCTTCAGGGATATATGTATGCCCAGCCGGGGAAGAAATTGCTGTTCATGGGTGGGGAGTTTGGGCAATGGCGCGAGTGGGCTCATGATGATAGCCTGGAGTGGCATCTCTTACAATACCCACCCCATTCTGGCCTTCAGCACTGGGTAAGAGATCTAAACCTTTTCTACCGAAGTGAACCGGCTCTTTGTCAATTGGACTTCGACCAGGCAGGGTTCGAATGGATTGACTGCAATGACGTTGAGCACAGCGTGGTTAGCCTGATGCGCAAGGGGCGTTCACTCGATGATAGTGTTGTTGTCGTGTGCAACTTCACCACACAAACTCATTTCAACTATCGAATCGGAGTGCCACGAGCCGGATTCTGGAGAGAACTATTGAACAGTGATGCCGCGGAATACGGAGGCGGTGGTCAGGGTAACCTAGGCGGTCTAGAGGCTGCCCCTATTCCGCTACATGGCCGCCCCTATTCTATGACATTCACTCTACCGCCACTGGCTACTGTCTTTTTCAAGCATACGGAGACGAAGCCATGAGGCCTACTGCCAACAACTATGATTTCTTCTTCAAGCCAAGAAGTATAGCTGTCATTGGCGCTTCCCACCAGCCGGGCAAGGTTGGCTATGATACTCTGAAAAACCTGATTGATGATAATTTTGAAGGAAGAATCTACCCGGTAAACCCGAGTGCCCCGAATATTTTAGGATTGAAGGCCTACAAGAGCGTAGGGAATATTGACGGTGAAATCGACCTTGCTCTGGTTATTGTTCCTGCGGAACTGGTTATAAATACCTTCAAAGAGTTGATAGATAAAAGGGTAACGGGAGCCGTCGTGATTACTGCCGGCTTCAAGGAGATAGGCGGAGTAGGGGTGCAGAGAGAAAGGGAGCTAGCCGAGATGTGCCGGGGTAAAATCAGGGTCATCGGGCCGAACTGCCTTGGCGTAATAGATACCCACTCTAACCTGAACGCCTCCTTTGCTCCGACCATGCCCCGCCAGGGTAAGATTGGGTTTATGTCACAGTCTGGAGCTATGGTTACGGCTATCCTTGATTTCGCCGCCGGGAGAGACGTCGGTTTTTCCAAGTTTATCAGCATGGGTAATAAGATGGACCTTGACGAGACGCACTTCCTCGAGATTCTGGAGAAGGACGATAATACCAAGGTTATAATAGGCTACCTTGAGAGTGTGGTTGATGGTAGGCGGTTCCTTGAGACTGCAGAAAGGGTTTCCAGGAAAAAGCCGGTCATTATCTTCAAATCCGGGGTTTCAGCCGAGGGAACCAGGGCCGCTTCTTCGCACACAGGCTCTCTTTCCGGCATGGATAGAGCCTATGAATGTGCCTTTACCAAGTCGGGCGTAATAAGGGCGAGGTGGATTGAAGACCTCTTTGATTGGGCGGAGGTATTTGCCTCTCAGCCTCTGCCCAAAGGGAAGAGAGTCGCCATCATTACCAACGCTGGAGGACCGGGAATAATCGCTACCGATAAAGCTGCCGAGGAGAAACTGACGCTTGCCGCTGTAAATATGGTTACTGCTGGCAAATTAAAGGAGGTATTACCCCCGGCAGCATCGGTTTACAATCCGATTGACGTTCTCGGTGATGCTAACAGCAAGCGCTATCAACAAGTTATTGAGTTGGTAGCCCAGGCAGAAGAAGTGGACGGGATGGTCATCATCCTGTCACCCCAAGCAAATACCCAGATTGAAGAAACAGCAAAAATAATCTCAAACTTTTCTTATACCTCTCCCAAAACAGTAATTACTTCGTTTATGGGTGAAGAAAGGGTTGCCACTGCCTTCAGCATCTTCAAGAGGGGAAGGGTGGCCAACATCTCGTTTCCCGATAGAGCGGTGAGAGCTATGGCCGTCATGGCCAACCACAGCCTGTGGAAACAACAAGAAAGACCTGAAGAGTACTACAAGGACATTGAGGAAGATAAGATCAAGAAATTTCTTAAAGCGAAGGCAGGAGAGGACAAGATCAAGCTGGTCGATTTTGAAGCCAGAGAGCTTCTGGACATGTGCCGAATCCCTACCCTGCCGACAGTGCTTACCCATACTGCCGATGAGGCAGCGAGTGTCGCTGAGCAAATAGGTTTCCCGGTGGCAATGAAGGTTTATTCACCGGAGATCCTGCACAAGACGGACGTGGGTGGGGTAAGAGTGGGTATAAGGACTTCCGAGGAGGTAGCCAGAGCTTTTGAGGTGATAATGGTCAGTGTGCGGAGATTTCTGCCGCAGGTACCAGTTCTGGGAATCACGGTGCAGAAAATGGTGGAAGGCGGGAAGGAAGTCATCGTGGGCTTTTCTCGCGACCCGCAGTTCGGGCCGCTGGTGATGTTTGGCCTTGGCGGTGTGTACGTTGAAGTTCTGAAGGACGTAAACTTCGCTCTCACCCCTCTCAGTAAGAAGGAAATAAGAGAGTTGGTCACCGGGATAAAGTCTTTCCCGCTGCTCAGCGGTGTTAGAGGTGAGAAGGAAAAGGACCTTGAAGCCCTACATGAAGTCATCGCCACGGTGGGAACCCTGGGTGAAAAGTTCCCGGAAATAGTTGAAATGGAGATTAACCCACTGATGGTAATGGATAAAGGCGAGGGGGTCTGGGCGGTTGACGGAAGACTGATATTAAGGGGGGATTAGGAATGATTGAATTATTTATTGGTTCGACAACAAAGTACGCTGGCAAAACAATGGCAGTGCTCGGAATACTGGATTTCTGGAAAAGTAGGGGTTTAAAGATGGGCTACTTTAAGCCTATAGGCAAAAACTTCACCTTAAAAGAAGATGTGAAGGTTGAAGAGGACGTGCTGCTCATCAAAGAGCGTTTCTCACTGGAAGACGACTTATCGCTGATGTGCCCGTTTAACCTCGGGCACCAGGATTATATTGACTTAGTCCTTGGCAAGCTTGGCGATGCCGAGAGTAAGATTTACAGTGCCTATGAGCAGGTTAAGAAGGGGAAAAATGCGGTTCTTATTGGGGGCGGTCAAGACCTGTTCGACGGCTCCTCCATAGGAGTCTCCAACATAAGTTTTGTTGAAAGGTTGGACATACCAGTTATACTGGTCGACGCACCGGTATTCGGAGAGGTTAACCTTGATGCCATAGTGGCCATGCGTGACACGCTTGGCGAGAGGCTGCTCGGTGTTATTCTGAATCGCCTTCCATCGGAAAGCGTAGATTTCACCAAGAAATACTTCGTCCCCTTCCTGGAAAACAAAGGTATCAAGGTCTGGGGTCTAGTACCAGCAAACCCAAAACTTAATTCTCTGAGTGTTGGTGAAATCAGGGATGTGCTCGGCGGAGAGATTATCTGCTGTGAGGATAGAAGAGGAGAGGCGGTGGAAAACTTAATGGTTGGTGCCATGAACGTAGAGGGTGCACTGAAGCATTTTCGCTCTCAGGCGAACAAAGCCGTGATAACCGGGGGCGACCGGGCTGATATCCAGTTTGCCGCCCTGGAAACTCCAACCAAAGTCCTTATCCTGACCGGAGCTATGTATCCGGATAGTGCTGTCATATCTGCCGCACAGGGTAAGAATGTCCCGATAATGGTTGTGGCTGATGATACCATGACGGTGGCAAGCAAGATGGACTCCGCAATTCGCAGGGTCAGTGTGCGAGGAAAGAGGATTGAGGAATCCATCTCCACTTTTCAGAAATTCGTCGACAGAAAGTATCTAGAAAAACTGTGATCTAGGTTATCAGGCTACAATATCTTGATAGGAGGAGATGGTATGAGCCAGTCAACGCAGTATGAGATAGTCGAAACAAGGCATGCGACGAAGGAAAAGACTACGTTAGACTTCAAAGGCACGTTTGAAGAAGCCAAGAGAATGGCATTGGAAAAAGCCAGGCAGAACATAGGTGTTCGATACTCTGTCTTTCGCCAAGGCAGTAGTGTGGCGGAATTCCAGGCATACTACAGGACGACCATTAAGTGCCCAAGATGTGGTGAGGTAATACCCCTAGAGTGAAGTGGTGACCTCAAATAGAGCGAGCGGAGTACTACTCCATCCAACATCGTTGCCGGGGCGCTTTGGTATCGGAGACCTGGGTCCGGAAGCATATAGATTCATCGACTTTCTAGCTGACACGGGGCAGAGTCTCTGGCAAATTCTGCCCCTTGGCCACACAAGCTATGGCAACTCGCCATATATGTGTCTCTCCGCCTTCGGTGGTAACCCTTATCTCATCAGTCTGGAGAAGCTTGTCGATGAGGGTCTCTTGGACCAGGCTGATATTGAGAACCCACCTGATTTTCCCACGAATGGAGTGGACTACGGATGGGCAATCAACTACAAAATGCCCCTGCTAGCTAAGTCATTTGAAGAATTTAAAGAGAAGAGCTCCACGAGATATCCAGAGGATTTCTATAATTTCTCAGAGACAAATGCTTTCTGGCTTGAAGACTATGCTCTGTTTGCGTCTCTTAAGGAGGCGCACAGCGGCCGGGTCTGGACTAAGTGGGAGGAAGGTGCCTCCACCAGGCAGCTCGATGCCCTAGTGCAGTGGCGCAACAAGCTGGCAGACAATATGCAATTCTGGAAGTACGTTCAATACCAATTCTTCAAGCAGTGGCTGGCTTTGAAGAGTTATTGCCATGAGAAAGGCATCCGCATCATTGGTGACATCCCCATATATGTAGCCCATGACAGCGCTGAAGTGTGGGCTCACAGAAAGCAGTTCCATCTGGATGAGCAGGGTGATCCGCTGGTGGTAGCAGGTGTCCCCCCGGACTATTTCAGTGCAACAGGGCAGCGATGGGGGAATCCTATATATAGATGGGATATGATAGCTCAAAGGGGTTATCGCTGGTGGATAGACCGCTTTCGAACCAATTTCTCCCTGGTTGACATGGTGCGACTTGACCATTTCAGGGGATTTCAGGCTTACTGGGAGATTCCGGCGACAGAACCGACTGCTGTGAAGGGCAGATGGGTGAAGGGCCCCGCAATAGCGCTGTTCAATGCCGTGAAAGATGCATTAGGTGATATCCAGTTGATAGCTGAAGATCTGGGAATCATCACCCCAGAGGTAGATAATCTGCGTGAGCAGTTAGGTCTTCCCGGAATGCGGATCCTACAGATGGCCTTCGGTAACGACCCGAAGGCTCCAGAATATCGCCCCCACAACCACATCGTAAACTGTGCAGTATATACGGCTACCCATGACCACAACACTACAGTTGGCTGGTTTACCGCCGAGCCAGGGGCACAAACCACTCAGACCCGAGACGAAGTGAAGAAAGAAAGAGAATACGCCCTGAAGTATTTAGGTACCGATGGTAGTGAGATACATTGGGATTTTATTCGCCTTGTCTTAAGCTCTGTGGCACGTATTGCCATATTCCCGTTGCAGGATGTACTTGGCTTGGGCACCGAGGCTCGTATGAATCTGCCGGGTACTACCGAGGGCAACTGGGAGTGGAGATTTAGCTGGGAAATGCTTACACCCGCAATCAGGGAGAAGTTGAGAGAGCTAACAAGAGTCTACGAGCGTAGTCCATAGTAATTGGGAGAGCCGCCAACAGTATAGTTTGTATTGTCCTCTTTGTTTGAGACACAATCCGGCCTGACCGTGCAACAGAAATCTCTTCTAGTCAAATATCACGACGCTCATATGTGACCAAACTGCACTGGTCGTCACCGAAAGGCACTCCAGCTGCGAAATAGCCGAACGCAACTACCCCCCATTTGTATCTGACGTTATGGGACTGCACATCTTAGCCATCAATCTGGAAAATAGAGAGGGGGGAGCTAACCGCTCCCCTCCTGACTTGCTTGTTCGTTGGGCTCGAGATTACGAACCCGCTGCTCTACCCCTGACCGACGCTGGCGCCGAGCTAGTATAGCCAATACCGCCGGCACAGGGCAAAGGCACAAGCCATACCGTCAAGTCCCCCCTAAGGGCAGCAAGGGGAACGAGAGTTCAGGTCCGGCGAGAACTACCGCTCCGGCTCCGGCTCGACTGCTTGCTTCACCACCTCGGGAAGAACTCGCCTCGCAACCTCGCCACCCAACTCTGTCAACTCGTCTGTGACAGCGAGCTTTGCCCAGGTTTCCTCCTCATCTTCCTGCAGCACGATGGAAAACGGACGGCGGACCTTCAGCTTGACCCGCCTTTCCAGTGACTTCAGAACAAACTCGGTCCTGACCGTGGGAACTCTGAAGATGGACAGGGCCATGTCAAAACACTCGACCAACACGACGAACCCCGGAGCTTGATAAGCTACATCCCAGTCTTCGAGGCCGACGGACTCCCTCGCGCCTGTCTGGTGCCCGATGAGGAGCGTCGCACCGGCATCGCGCAGTTCATGGCAGAACTCTCCCAGGCCGGCCATGGCATCCCCTGCACCGGGCTCCTGCCGTGCCATTATTCTCTTGAGACTATCGATAATCACGAGCGGGGTCCCTTTTTCCCGTCTGATCAGGTCTCTCAGCCATGTCCGTCTCTCAGCATCCCAGAGAAGAAAATTGCAGCGCGAGTAGCACCGCAGGGGAACCTGCGAAAGGTCCACCTTCAAACCCCGCGCCAGCCTGTAGAGTCTCCGTTTGAAGCTCGCTGTGCCCGAGTCTTCATCTATGAGTATGACTGGCTGTCGCTGCACCTGGAATACGTCAAGAAAGCTGCTGCCGCTGGCGACAGAGAGAGCGAGTTGCTCGGTCAACCATGCTTTTCCCGAATGCTGCTCTCCGAGAAGCAAGACCGCGCACCATTGTGGAACAAGGCCGTCAACGAGCCATCTCGTCATTAGCTCCACCTCCCCAGCTACAAGTATGTCATACGCCAGGTATTTGTCAAACTACAGACATAGCTAGAGCCTACAAATGCTGCGCCAGAAATGGGTGTCCATCACGTTCAAAATGAGGTAGGTAGCTAGCTGCCGCATCCATCTCCTGGATCCAGCCATTCTCCATTCCAAGGTCACCGGCTACCTCGAGGACCTCCGCATACTCCGCTGCAGTAACTGTACAACAAAGCAGCGGCAGCCCTGGGGCCAGGTGTGCCGGGTAATACTGAGACATGATGCTCACGGTCACCTCAGGCGATACCTCGCGGGCTAGCCAGATAAGCGACTCGCGGCTGCCTGCCAGCCCATTGGGGAGAACCAGGTGACGTACTATTAACCCCCTCTGGGCCACTCCAGAATCATCCAACTCCAGTCTGCTCCCCACCTGCCGATACATCTCAAGAATAGCCTCACGAGAGTGAGCTACGTAGTCGGCGCAGTGGGAAAGCCTTGCCGCCCAGACATCAGAGGCGTACTTCAAGTCAGGCAGATAGACGTCCACAATCCCATCCAGCAATTGCAGTATTGCCACGGAGTCATAGGCATTGGTGTTGTACACCAATGGCACTCGGAGCCCCAAAGGCACCGCTTCCAGAATCGCTCGAACCATCTGAGGGACAAAATGGGACGGCGAGACAAAGCTGATGCTGTGACATCTCAGTTCATCCTGAAGATATATCATGCGCTCAGCCAGGGTGTGGAAGTCCATCTCCTCGGAAGCTCTACGACCTGGGTCCTGGCTTATTTGATGATTCTGGCAGTACACACATCTCATGCTGCAATTGCCAAAGAAGATAGCCCCGGTCCCTCTGGTGCCAGAAATGGCCGGCTCTTCGCCATGATGATCGCAGCATGAAGATACTATGGGAAGATACCCAGAACGGCAGAATCCACGTTCGTTTTCGATACGGTTGACATGGCATTCCCTGGGGCAAATATCACACGAGGCCAGCCGTGCCTCCAGCACCTCGGCCCTGCGCCCTAGTTCACCACTGCGATATAAATCGAGATATGTGCGATCCAATTGTCCTCCCCTGCCAGAGCAATACCGCCACAGGCTACGTCAATATATAAGGGCCATCACCAGAGTTCCCGGTCCAACGTACGTGGAGGTAACACAGCCAAGCCTGCTGACAATGATACGCTCCTTGCCAGCCAGTGGCTCCAGACTCCCTGCAAGCATCGCTGCCTCATCAGGCACCGTGGAATAGGCAATGGCTACTTCCTTCACGTCGGGAAACCTCTCCGCCCTCCGTCTCAAGTCAGCCAAGGCCATCCTTCGACCGATGACGAGCGAAGGAGAACGCAACCTGCTGCTACCATGAACCTCCGCCAGCATCTTGATGCCCAGGGCCATACTTATCCTGCCCAAGACCAGCATTCCTTTGGTTAGCCGAAAGCGTTTCCCTCTGAGAAGATAGACGAAGTCGTCCACTTTTCCGAACAGGCGAGTGCGCGGGATGGCATGGCGTATTATGTCAAGAATCTCGTCGATATTCTTGCCTTCTCGGGCTGCCCTCGCTGCGGCGATGACTATCAGGCCCAGCCCTAGCGAGACAGAGTTCGAGTCCACAACCTCCACGCGGCATTTGTCCTTGACGTAGCTACCGGCCAGGCTTGCCGCTTCAAATGTGCCGCTATAGCCAGGAGAGAGATGAATGGAGACAATGCCGTCCGTTTCGTTGGCTAGTTCCCGATATTCCTTGATGAAGTCACCCGGCGACGGCGCAGAGGTTTTGGGAATCCCCTGACCTCGGACCAGTTCATGATACACCCTGTCAGCAGCAAGACCCATGCCATCCCGGAAAGTCTCGTTGCCAATCTGGATGTGCAGCGGTACAACCGCGATGCCGAGCTGCTCAGCAATCTCAGCAGGGATATCACCGGTGCTGTCAGTCACGATCCTGACCACTGCACTCAATCCCCCTAGTTCAGAGCAAGAACCGGGTGGTTTCTCCCAATTATATCATCGACCACGCCGCCACAACTTTGAGTGAGCGGAAAGGCCGCGAAGCGTTGATGTCACCTGCTTCGGTGGCTTACAATGTGCTCGTACTCAGCCTTTCAGCATTGGAACATACGGCTGTAGAACGCGCACTGATGGAAACAGAAGCTCTCCCCAAGAAGAAGCTACATGCTCTCCTCGATGAACTCAAAACCAGCCGCGAAGAGTACCTGACTCTCTATATGAAGCCTGGTTGCTTTCCACACTACATCAGTCAAGTATCGCTGGCAGCCAGACACAGGCCCTGCCTCGACGAAATAGAGGAGTCACTCAAGGAGAGAGTCATTATTCAATCAGCTCAGAAATACGGGACGGGAACAGCCATATTCTGGCAGCCTGACGGAAAGAAATACATAGTGCTGCCAGCCTTCCCCATCAGCGAGAGTATGGTCTCGATTGGTGAGCCCTACGTCTCCCCTCTGTGTCAAATACTGGAGAGGGAATATGCTATAGGAGTGGTACTGGTACGGTGGGGGTCGTACGCTATAGGAATCTTTCGCGGTGAGAGCCTCATAGAATCAAAGGTTGGGACGGGACACATCCATAAGGAGCACAAGAAAGGCGGCAGCAGCCAGAAGAGGTTTGCCAGGAGAACCGAAGAGCAGAAGAAGGACTTCCTCAGGAGAGTTGGCAATAGAATAGACGAGAGATTCAGAAATCACAGCCTGGACTACATCTTCTTTGGGGGCAACAGACTAATACTCAACCCTCTTTCAGAAGGAAGTAAGTGCCTCCAATCGCAAACGAGCCACATCTGCGGCAGGCTTCTGGATGTAAGAGGACGTCCTGACAGTCAGGCCCTAACTAGTGGCTTGCGTGAAATAAATACATCGCTCGCCTTCTGTTACTGAAGGCGAGCGAAACCATCTCCCCTCTTTGATTTCTCAGCCGCTGTCCCAACCACCGTGACCAACTCCACCCCCACCCTCCTTGATTCAACCGACACTAGCAAGGCTGGGCCGATACCCTGCCTCTCCACAACGAGCGGCTGATGAATGCCTAGGCTTTTCCTATCCTGAATACTTTCGTCCCACAGCTGGGGCAGACACCCTCCGTAGCCGGTCTGCCATTCTTGAGTGTGATCTGTCTCGGATTCCTGATGTCGACTTTCTTCCTGCACTTCATACAATACGCTGTTGCCATAGTACCCTCCTTTCTCCTGACTTTGGCCCTACACTATTCTTACTGGAAGACCTCAAGCTTGTCAAGACCCTGTGGCAGGTTTTTTAAGCAAAATCACCCTAAGAAGCACCAAAATGCATACACCCGAGAGTAGAAGAGCTTTTCTGCTGCCAGGCATGGCGACCCAGAACCCACGATGAAAGGACTCCAGCACCTCTGCCACGTCAATATCGGGGATCTGGAATAATCTCTCTCCAGTCTCAGGATCCTGCTGGTAGAACTTCACCTTCGGGTTCTCAAACGGAGTCTCCTCCTTATCTTCGTACTCCACCCACACATGAATGGGCGAACTGTTGATGCGATACGGTATGTGTTTGTTCTCGAAGATGGAGGCCAGAACTATAGCTCTGGCTTTGCAGTCACCCCTTCTCTTCTCCACTACTGTTTTGGTGGTCGGGAAATACCACGGCATATCGTGAAGTTCCCAGTCGTAGCTATAGGGTATTCTCTCCAGAACCGCTTTCTCTATGGCCGCGGGGGCAGAAGGAAGATCCCCCACCAACGGCTCAACAGCAGCGGGATCCACGTCAGGGTCAAAAAGCCTGCAAGCACTAATGACTAAGCTTAGCGGGTTTGGATACAGAACGAAGAGAATCCAAAGCAACAGAAACAGGGGAAAGTACCTTCGAAATACCCGCTCGCAGGCAACTCTCCGCTCCAGGACGGCAATACTCCACATATGTGGCCTAGCGACCTCGCTTTCCTGGTGTCATCTCTCCTTGCCGCAGTTCCTCACTCAATACGGTCACATCCGCGAACCACCTGATTATAGCAAGAACCCGACCGTTCTTGACGCAGCCCAGCAAATATACTAGGCTATCAGCTTGAACCCCTGTCTGTGTCGGTTACCACAGTCCGAGCCGGAGGCAGGAGAACAAACAGCCTCCAGAGCAGAAGTCAACCCCCAGATTCGATGAGTGTCGAGCAGGAACTAGCCAACATAGCTCCCCAGAGACATACCATCCTCACCATCGGCGTGTTTGATGGGGTCCACACAGGACACCGCTACCTCCTGGAGAGGCTAATCCAGCGAGCCAAGGAAGAGGCAGCACTCAGCGGGGTAGTCACCTTCGCCCCTCATCCACAAGCGGTGTTGAACCCGAGCAGTAGCCCACCCATGTTGTGCGACTTGAGTACCAGGATCAAATCCCTCAGGGATCTGGGCTTAAGTATCATTGCCGTCTTGTCTTTCACTCCACAGCTTGCCCAGCTTGGTGCCCGGGACTTCGTCTGGTTGCTCAAGAAACACCTGAAGATGCAAGGGCTGATGATTGGCCCCGATTTCGCCTTGGGGAAAGGGGGAGAGGGGGACACTGACTTTCTCCGCTCACTAGGACAGGAACTGGCGTTCAGCCTGGAGATCGTCACTCCTTTCTCAGTCAACGGTGAAATGGTGAGCAGCACTGCTATCCGGCGAGCCCTGGCTCAGGGAGATACAAAGAAGGTAAGGAGACTTATCGGGCGCTACTTCACGGTTGGCGGCCGAGTCGTCTCAAGTAGTAGACGGGGCCGCCTTCTGGGTTTCCCCACTGCGAACCTGGATGTTGGGACGGAGCAAGCGTTGCCCGTCAACGGCGTTTATGCTACCATCGCACAGATAGGCGGCGAGCGCCTTCTCTCGGTAACCAACATTGGCACTCGACCCACCTTTGGGGACAGCCAGAAGACTATTGAAACCCATCTTTTGGACTATGGCGGCGATCTATATGGCAAGGAGCTCAAGGTAAGCTTTGTGCAGAGGCTGAGGGACGAGAAGAGATTCGCCTCCTCGCAGGAACTGAAAGAGCAGATAAGCAAAGACATTGAGGCCGCGAAAGCATTAGCTGGCGAGTTGAAATGACCGACATCGAACATAGCAATCTTCTCAGCCGAGGAGTAGCTGAAATCATTGTTGAACAGGAATTCATACAGCTCCTGAAATCGGGAAGGAGCCTAAGACTGAAGGAAGGCTTCGACCCCAGTGCACCTGATATTCATTTGGGACATGCAGTTGGCCTGAGGAAACTGCGCCAGCTCCAAGAACTCGGACATAAGGTCATTCTCATCGTTGGAGACTGGACAGCACGTATCGGAGACCCCAGCGGTCAGTCAGCCACTCGCCCCATGCTCTCCGAAAGCGAAATAGAGGCCAACGCCCAGACGTATATGGAGCAGTTTTTCAAGGTAGTCGATAGAGACAGGACAGAAATAAGGTGGCAAAGTGAGTGGTTCGACAAATTCACCCTGGATACTGTCATCAGGCTTATGAGCAAGTTCACTGTGGCCCAGATACTGGCCAGGGAGGATTTCAGCAACCGATACGGCTCCGGCAACCCCATCTCGCTAGCCGAGATGCTCTATCCGCTACTTCAAGCCTACGATTCCGTGGCCATTGAAGCCAGTGTCGAATTTGGAGGCACCGATCAGAAATTCAACTGTCTCCTGGGGAGAGAGTTGCAGCAGATCATGGGCCAGACACCGCAGCACGTTTTCTTCACCCCCATTCTCGCCGGCACCGACGGCACCCAGAAAATGAGCAAGAGCTTGGGCAACTACATAGGCATTGCTGAGCCCCCGAAGGAGATGTATGGCAAGGTGATGTCTCTTCCTGATTCGCTCCTGATCGAGTATTTTGAGCTGGCCACCGACGTGCCTGACGAAGAAATCGCTCAGTTCAGAGAGCAATTGAATGCTCAAACGGTTAATCCCATGGACCTCAAGAAACGGCTAGCCCGTGAGATCATTGCGCAGTTCCATGGAAAGCAGGATGCGGATAAGGCAGAAGAGAACTTCACCAGAGTGTTTCAGAAGCGGGAACTGCCCGAGGATATCCCTGAATATGGCTTTGCCGCTAGCTCAGTTCAGGACGGTTTGTACCAGCTCGATGTCGCTCCAACTCTGCTACGAGAGGGCATAGTGCAAAGCAATAGTGAACTGAAGCGCCTGTTGGCGCAGGGAGCAGTGGAACTGGATGGGAAGAAGGTAAACACCAGCGCCATCAATGCACGCGATGGCAGCGTCCTCAAAGTGGGCAAGCGCCATTTCGTCAGAATAGCAATCAAATAAGCTGCGCCCCGATGTCATTTCAAGCGAGGTGACCGCATTCTCTCACGTCACCCAGACTGAGCGGAAGCGTCTAGGGAGTCCGACAGTCTCCTCCACGCCAGAACTGACAGCGGAGTCGAACCGGAGGTAATCGATATGCAACTGCGGATCCCCGGACCAACCCCCTGCCCGCCACAAGCTCTCGAAGCTATGGGCAGACAGATGATACCTCACAGAGGCAAGGAGTTTGACCAAATCCTCACCTCAATAACTGCCAAGCTGCAACGGGTATTCCAGACCAAGGGAGACGTCCTTGTCCTCACAGCTTCGGGCACCGGCGGCTTGGAGGCAGCGATTGTCAATACCCTGTCGCCTAGCGACAGGGTCCTATCTGCCTCGAATGGCGTCTTTGGCGACCGCTTTGCCGATATAGCCGAACAGTACGGCGCACTAGTGAAACGCCTCACCTTCGAATGGGGACAGCCTATCGACCCCGACGCAGTGAAGAGGGCACTGTCCACAGACTCTGGTATTAAGGCAGTCCTGGTAACTCACAACGAGACATCCACTGGTGTCACCAACGACCTCGAACAAATAAGCTCGGTGGTAAGGAGTTTCGACAAGCTTCTCATAGTGGATGCCGTAAGCAGTCTCAGCTCCATTGACCTACCTGTGGATGCCTGGCAGTGCGATGTGGTTATCAGTGGTTCGCAGAAGGGATGGATGATTCCTCCAGGCCTTACCATGGTTAGCGTAAGCCAGAAAGCATGGCAAGCCCAGGCTCAGGCGAAAATGCCGCGTTTCTACTGGGATTTCACCAAGGCCTGGGACTATCTGCAAAAGGGACAGACTCCGTGGACTCCAGCTGTCTCCCTCTGTTTTGCCTTGGACACCACTCTAGACCTTATACTGGAAGAGGGACTGCCTGCCGTGTTTGCCCGTCACGCCAGAGTAGGTCAAATGGCCAGGGAGGGAGTAGAGGCCTTGGGATTGTCCCTTTTCGCCAAAGCTAGCCACGCCTCAAATACCGTGACAGCGGTGAAGGCCAGTGATAGAATTAGCATTCCGAGGCTAGTCCAGATTCTCAAGAATGAACATGCTATCGATGTTGCTGGAGGACAGAAGAAGCTATCGGGCAAGATTTTCCGCATCGGTCACCTCGGCTTCGTCTATGAGGCTGACATCAGGGCGGTCCTGGAGGCATTAGCCCAAGCCCTGCCAAAAGCGAGGTCTTAACTTAAGAAGATGAAGATTCTGGTGGCTGACCCTATCGCCGAAGAAGGATTGAAAATCCTTCGTGAGCAGGCCAACGTCGACGTCAAGGCCAAGCTTAAACCTGAAGAGCTCAAGGCTATAGTGGGCGACTATGATGCTTTGATCGTGCGTAGTCAGACTCAGGTTCCCGCCGAAATAGTTGAAGCCGGCAGGAAACTCAAGGTAATAGGTAGGGCAGGAGTGGGGATAGACAACATCGATGTTGGCGCCGCCACCAGGCAGGGCATCGTCGTGGTCAATGCTCCCACGGGCAACACTGTTTCCGCCGCAGAACATGCTATGGCCCTTATGCTGGCGCTGGCACGCAACATACCCCAAGCCAACAGCCAGCTGAAGTCAGGTGTCTGGCAAAGGGGAAAACTGATTGGGGTCGAACTCAGAAACAAGACGCTTGGCATCATTGGCCTGGGCAACGTAGGGTCGGAGGTGGCCAAGCGTGCCCAGGCATTTGAGATGCGTGTCATAGCCTACGATCCGTTTGTCTCACTTGACTATGCTCAGACGCACAAAGTAGACCTAGTTTCTCTAGACGGACTGTTTGAACAGGCAGATGTTATCACCCTTCACGTGCCATTGACGTCAGCCACAAGAAGCCTGATCGGAGCCAGGGAGCTAGCGAAGATCAAACCGACAGCGTTGATCATCAATTGCGCTCGAGGTGGACTGGTCGATGAAGACGCACTGGCCGAGGCGGTTAAGGCCGGGAGAATGGCCGGTGCCGCTCTTGATGTCTTCAGCGCCGAACCCGTCACCGCTAGCCCTCTGTTCGAGAGCGACAAGATCGTCACTACACCTCACCTTGGTGCTTCGACTTTCGAAGCTCAGATCAACGTATCCAGAGATATCGCCGAGCAAGTCTTGACAGTGCTCAAAGGTCAGTTCAGCAAGTATGCCGTCAACGCCCCCTACGTTTCCTCCGAACTGATGCCATCCATAAGAGCTGCATCAACTGTTGGCAGCTTTGCCAGCCAGTTGATGGAGGGTCAAATCAGCGAAATACATATCAAGTACGCTGGCGAACTCGCCAACCACGATTGCAGCCCATTCAAGGCAGCCATCGTCAGCGCCCTATTGCAGGAAACCAGCGAGGAGACAGTAAACCTAGTGAATGTCAATTTCGTTGCCAAGCAGCGGGGTTTGAAGATCAGCGAGGAGACAGAGCTAGACTCCCAGAACTACTCTAACCTGCTCACACTCAGAATCGACACCGACAAAGGACCTACCACTGTATCGAGTACAGTGAGGGACAACGAAGTCCACGTTGTCCAGGTCAATGACTTCTGGATGGATATCGTGCCGACTGGCGGGCATTTCCTTCTCTGCACGCACCTGGACCAGCCTGGCATGGTGGGGACTATTGGCAACATTACTGGCAGAGCCAACATCAACATCAGTTCCATGTACGTGAGCCGTCTTCAGCCCCGGGGACAAGCAGTTATGCTTCTGGCCCTCGACGAGCCAATCGGCGAGCAGCAAATACAGGAGATACTGGCTATCCCTGGAATCCACACTGCCAGGGCATTGAAGCTATAGCCAGTCGAGTGAACTGATAATCAGGCCAGCCGGGGCTTTGGGCCAGAAATAGGTCGACTTGTGCGGCATCCTGTCTTTGGCGTCAGCCACAGCCCGCACCATTTCCATCTGAGGAGGGCTCGGCAGGAAGGCCAGTTGATATCGCCCTTCGTTCACCTGCCGGTAGACCTCATTCACGTCGGCGGAATAGGTGATGTTGTCGCTATTGTGTGGAATCCCCAACGTCCTATCCAGAAGCAGGTGGTTGAGGAGGCTCACGCTGAAGCCCCTGTAGGCCTGAGAACGATCTCGAGGCATCATGTTCTCTGTGGACACGTCCTCACGTGGCTTGAGCAAGAGCAAGCAGTGAGGGCTCAATCCTAGGACTCCTATAAGAGCTCCGTTAAGCACTTCCTCTCCTAGACCTTGAACCGGGCTTTCTCCCAGTGAGACGCATTCCAAAGCGAAATAATCTCTCAAGCGGCTTTCCAGTCCAACCATGGCGGACTCCGACACCCCACGCACCGACCTGCAAACAGGCAAGATAACTAGGCCCCCATCGGAGAAATCAACCAATGTCATCATTGCGTAATTGAAGGCTCCTTGCCCTGATGCGTGGGCGAGTTCAGGGTACAGGCGCCCTTGCTCTTGCTGGTACCGCAGCGCAGTCTCATAGCGATGATGACCGTCGGCAACATAGAGAGACCGGGAAACCATGAGCTCTTTGATTCGGCGTATCAGTTCAGGCTCCGTTATTGCCCAGACAACGTGGCCTTCGTGGAAGTCGCCGAACTCAACAACGGGCGCATCCCCTGAGGCCTCACACAGTACCTCAGCAACCTCTGCCTCCGAATCCTGATAAAGCGCAAATATGGGGCTGAAGCTAGCCCGGCAGGCTCGCATCAGTTCCAGACGATCATGCTTGGCCTTCAACGTCGTTTCCTCATGAGGATATATTCCGTTATACCACGGTCGCAACCTGACACAAGCTATCAACTCACGCCGCTTCGTTCTTCGTCCTTGATAGGCAAAGTAGTGGTCGTGGAGATAGAAAGCCGGGCAATCATCAACCCGAAGAACGCCTTCGCTAAGCCACTGCTGAAAGACAGCAGCCGCCCTGCCATATCCCTCGTGATGTTCTAGGCCCGACTCTTCAACGACCGGTAGAGGTCGCTCCAGAAGGATGGCGTTGTAGTCGCTCCTGTCTTGGTAGATCCTTTGCTGCTCATCAGTGATAATGTCATACGGAGGGCAAATGACCTGAGATAAGTCACCAACTACCCCTTGGTCATAGCGAATGCCGCGAAACGGGCGAATCTCAGCCATCTCCCCAGGCTCTCCCTACGTCTCCAACAAATGTCCCAAGCCACTCCGCCAGGCCTTGCTCATCTTGGCCAAAGGCAAGTCGATGTAGTCCTCCACCATCAGTCGCCTACCCCCGACCGTCCCAAGCAAGCCAAACGTCACTTTCCACCTCGCCGCCAACCTCTCCAGCTTTCTCACCGACTCCGCCTGCACAGACACAACAATCCGCGACTGAATTTCGCCAAACAAAGCTGCATCCAGCCTTCCCCTTATCTTCCAGTTCCTCCCTCTGAAACCGATGTCTCCAGCGATACAGCCAACTGCGATGGCTACAGCAAGGCCACCGCCAGAGCAGTCGTGAGCCGATTTGACAATACTCATCTCTATCGCATCCAAGCAGCAACGCTGCACTCTCCTCTCCAAGTCCAAGTCAATCTCAGGTTGCCCAACCACCAAACTGTGCACCAGTTCCAGATACTCGCTGCCGCCAAGACCGCTGCCTACCCCTCCACCCAACAGGAAGACCAGATCTCCCTCATTCTTGAAAGAGCTCGTGGAGTGCCTGTCAATATCGCTGAGTAACCCCACCATTCCGATCACCGGGGTGGGATAGATCGCCCGACCTCCAGTCTCATTGTAAAGGCTGACATTCCCGCTGATAACCGGGATCCTTAGCCCCCTGCAAGCTCGTGCTATTCCTTCGATGCCACGTTTCAGTTGATAGTATGCATCGCCTTTCTCTGGATCACCGAAATTCAGACAATCAGTTAGGGCCAGCGGTTCAGCCCCGCTACAGACTACATTGCGAGCCGCTTCCGCCACCGCGATGGCAGCACCCACATACGGGTCAAGATAGCAGTACCGTCCATTTCCATCAGCGGCCAGAGAAATGCCCTTCTGCGTGCCCTTGACACGTAGGACGGCGGCATCATTTCCTTGAGGAAGCACACAGTCAGCCATCAAGCGTTTGTCACACTGGCCAAATATGTACTCCTTACTGGCAATATTGGGAGAAGCGAGCAAGCGGAGAAGCACGGAGTTGCATTTCCTTGGCCTGATATCAGGGAGAGCCTCAACATCGAAAGCCTCGAGTTCCTCTAGCCAATTCGGTTTCTTGCTCCGCCGTCTATACAAAGGCGGCGAAACTAACAGGTCCACCGGAGCCTGGGCAACCACAGTATCGCCCTCCCTGATCACCGCTAACCCCGTGTCGGTAACTTTCCCGACAACATGGCACGCAACACCCCACGATTCACACAGGCTCTTTACTCTCTCCTCACACCCCTTCTTCACAATCACCAGCATTCTTTCCTGCGACTCGGACAGCATCACTTCGTACGGGCTCATGTTGTCCTCACATCGAGGCACCTTGAGCACGTCCAGCTCAACGCCTCCCCCACCTTTGGCAGCAGTCTCCACAGCAGAACTGGTCAGGCCAGCAGCCCCCAGGTCTTGCATACCCACAATCCAATCAGTCCCAGCCAGTCCGAGACATGCCTCAATGAGCCGCTTCTCTAAAGATGGGTCACCCACCGGAATCACCGATTTGACTTCTTTCTCATCTCCGAAGTCACGAGACGCTAGCCCAGAGGCACCATGAATACCGTCACGGCCGGTTGCGGCTCCCACCAGCATAAGGACATTGCCCACACCACTAGCCCTCGCTCTGATCATCTTGTCCTTGCCCGCAATCCCCAGACACAGACCGTTAACCAGCGGATTACCCGAGTAGCAATCTGCAAAGAACACCTCTCCACCCACGCCGGGGATGTCCACGCCATTTCCGTAGTCAGCTATACCCTTGGCAACCTCGCGAAGCAGATAGCGGTTGCGTGGCTCGGCCAAGGGCCCGAACCGAAGGGAGCTAAGCAAGGCTACAGGTCTGGCACCCATAGTGAAGATGTCACGAATAACGCCACCAACCGCCGTGGCAGCTCCGTGATACGGTTCGATAGCCGAAGGATGATTATGGGATTCCATCTTGACCACCGCCACCTGCCCATCACCAATGTCAACCGCCCCAGCGTTTTCCCCTCCGGGACCAACTACAACACGCTTCCCCTTGGACGGCAAGAGCTTGAGCAAGTGCTTGGAGTGCTTGTAGCCACAATGTTCGCTCCATAGAGAGCCGAACATACCCAATTCCACTTCGGTAGGTTCTCGCTCCAGCTTCAACACGATGAGGTCAAACTCTGCCTCGCTCAGGGCAACTTCATCCAGACTCTCTTTCGATATGCTCAACGAACCACCCTCCTTAGCTGCACACCTAGATTCCCTCAGATGACCTGCCTGCCTGTCCAGCTTCCCCTCGCCAGAAGAGAAACAAACAATGGCGGCATCATTCTACCGCCATGTGGCACCCCACTACCAGCCGACAGGGCACTGCCTGTCGTAAAAGTCAAGAGCCGGCAAGCAGTTCCGAGACTACTTCGCTGACCAATCTGCCGTCAGATCTGCCCTTGAGTTGGGCCATGAGTTGAGACATAACTCTGCCTTTGTCCTTTTCTTGAACAGCATCGACGGCCTTGATTGCCTGCCTTGCCGCAGCTATAATCTCCTCCCGGCTCAACTGCTGTGGCAGATACTCCATAAGGATACTCAGTTCTGCTTCTTCCTGAACCACAAGATCGCTCCGGTTCCCTTTCTTGAACATCTCAATGCTCTCCCGGTGACGTCTAACTTCCCTGCCAAGAACACCGAGGACAGCGCCGTCATCAAGGGATTCACGTTGGGCTATTTCCGCGTTCTTGACTTCCGAGAGGAGCAAGCGCAACACCGAGGTCCTTATCCTATCGCGTGCCCTCAGCGCCTGCTTGAGATCATCCCTTAGCTTGTCTCTTAGGGCCATATAGAGCTATCGGGCAGTCTTCCGTTTCTTTACAGCTTCCTTCTTCTTCCGCACCACGCTTGGTTTCTCGTAGAACCTGCGGCGACGCACCTCAGCCATAATGCGATCTTGCTCCACCTGCTTGGTGAACCTACGCAGCATGCTCTCAAAACTTTCGCTCGAGCCAAGCCTCACATTAGCCATACAATAAAACACGCTATTCTATCGACTGAGGCCCAGTCATGTCAAGGAACTGTACTCGTCCATCGTGGCCCGCAGGCACTCGGGCAGGACAGCCCCTGTCTCTATTCAGACTTACTTCCCTGTGCAGGTCAGCAGCGTTGAAGGAGCTTCGCACCAGCGGCCCTGATGCTACTCCCACGAACCCCATCTCCCTTGCAGTAAGGCCATACCGAGCAAATTCCTCAGGTGCGACATACTTCACCACCTGCTGGTGTCTGACAGAGGGCCTCAGATATTGACCTAGAGTGACTGCATCACAGTCGGCCATTCTTAGATCCTTCATCACAGATATCACCTCGTTCTCGCTTTCTCCCAGACCTAGAATGAGCCCTGACTTGGTAAGTAGCCTCCTATCCAAGGACCTGGCCCTACTCAGGACTTCCAGGGACCGAAGATACCTCGCCTGAGGACGTACCACTGAATAGAGTCTCGGGATTGTCTCAACATTATGGTTCAGGACGTCCGGTCGTGCGGCAACCACTTTCTCCAGCGCCGATATAGAGCCACGGAAATCTGGAATCAGAACCTCTACTCCGATGTCCAGGTTGTAATCATGCAACAGCTCTATGGTCCGAGCAAATTGCGCTGAACCGCCGTCAGAAAGATCATCGCGACAAACAGAAGTAATGACTACATATTCCAAGCCCAACTCCCTTACCGCCTGGCAGAGCCTCTCCGGCTCGCAAGGGTCAGGAGCCAAGGGTCTCCCTGTTGTAACTCCACAGAAGGAACAACTCCTAGTGCAGATGTTTCCCAGGATCATGAATGTCAGCCTCTCATGTGAATAGCAATCCTGGCGATTAGGACAGCTGGCACTCTCACAGACAGTATGTAGATTCCACCGACGAACGACACCCCTGATCCTCCTCACCATATCTCCGCGAGGCAGAGGCCTCTTCACCCATGCTGGACTTCTCAATTGCTTTGGGTCTCGATCAGCCACTACGCTATCCTGACACCATATTGCACACCGCAAACCAGGCAGCAGTAAGAAGCGCGCCTTATCTCCTCTTCCATTTCGCCAAGGCTGCATCTGCCGCCAGGGTCATGGGATCCAATGTAGGAGCCGCCGGCGGCGCATAACATGTTTCCAGCCCTACGAAATCCTCAAGGGTCATCCCATTGAGAATGCCTACCGCAAAGACATTGATACGCTGGTGCACGTCCTCTTCTCCAACAATCTGTGCCGCAACGATTCTTCCTTTCTGGGGGTCAGCCATAACTTTCACTGTAATGGGTTTCTTCCCAGGGAAGTAGTTGGGTAACGTCGAGCCATTGCATTTCCCCACCACAACTTCGATTCCGGCACCCTTCAGTTCCTTCATAGTGGGGCCCACGGCGGATATCTCCAGGCCGAAGAGCTCCGTTGTCCTGTTATTCAGTACACCTCGCGGCAGTTTTTCCTTCCCTCCGACGGCACTCACTCCCGCAACTCTGCCCTGCCTGACTCCGATACTCCCCAGGCCTATTGCTCCCGGTCTTCCCGTAACGAAGTCTGGATACTCTGTGCAATCCCCAGCAGCGAAAATGCCCTCGACAGATGTCATACATCTCTCATCAACTGCAATTGCGCCAGTCGCGCCAGTGCGGCATCCTGCCTTCTCCGCCAGTTCAACACGCGGTCTGCTACCCGCAGATATGATCGCGAGGTCAACAGGGTACTCTGACTCCTCTCCAGTATCCAGATTCCTTAGCACCACAAATTCCACTCGCCCCACGCCACCGATCTCGGAGACGGTGCTCCTGGGGATAAAATGAATGCCACGTCGCTCTGCGCTCTTCTGTACAATGGCAGCCATGTCCTCGTCTATCATACCTGCCAGCATATGGGTTCTCAGCCTAACCTGCGTCCTCATTTCTCTCATGGAGAGGGCTTCCGCCATTTCCATCCCAATCAGACCGCTGCCAACGATCATCGCTCTCTTGCCCTTCTGCACCTGCTCCATAATTCGTCTGGCGTCTTCCATCGTCCGAAGAGCAAATATCCCTTCCAGTAGCTCACCTCCACCGGCAAAGGTTCCCTTGACATCGGGAATCCAAGAGTAGGCGCCAGTAGCGATCAACAGAATGTCGTATCGGTATTCCTCTTCGCTCCTATCTCGCAGCGAGACAGCTTTCACCACTTTCGCTTTGGGATCAACATCAGAGGCTTCGCTTTCTGGCCTCAGGTCGATCTTGAAGCGCTGAAACCACGCCACTGAGAACTCTATCAAGTCGTCAAGGCTGGGGATAACGCCGCCAATCACATAGGGCAATCCACATTTGGAGTACTCGCCGTAGCCCTCGTTCCCAAGTACAGTGATCTCCGCCTGCCTATTCGTCTTCCGGGCGAATTGGGCTGCCGTCAGGCCTGCGGCACCGCTCCCTACAATAAGCAACCTCATACTACCAAAACCTCCTTGACACCAAGGGGCAGAAGAACCGTAGCGATGAGGCGCCACGACACCTCACCTATCCTGAGAAGACCGCACGCTGTCAGTGGAAATAAGGACAAGCTTCTAGTTCCTCCTGAGGGAGAGAAATCGCCCCTTGTAGTTCCAATCCCTTGTGCCATATTTCTCCCTGACGAGTTTCTCCGCGAGGGAGAGTTCCTCATCGGTCAGTTGCTGCTCCCACAACTTCACTCCAAAGACTTCTTCAAAGCCCTTAACCACTTTTTCACCTAAGCGGCCTCGATCCACCGCCTCAGGCAAAGAAAGGCTCCCGTGCTGCAGCAGAGCTTTCCCGCTTCTTCGCTGAGCGCTTCCCCCTATCTTGCGCTTCCCGCCAAGAACTATGTCGTAGGGGAACCAGCTCGAAGAGCACAACCCGTCCTTCCAAGCGGGTTTGCCATTCCAGAGCACATCCACGTCGAAGCCCAGTTCGACCAGAGCCGTAGCTATGCTCTCATGCGCTTTCCTGTATGCCTCCTGCCTGTTTGCGGCAAAGCCATCTCTATTGAAGAAACCCGCAATGGAGTAGCTCATCTCATCTTCGTGTAGTACTGCTAGCCCTCCAGTAGGCCGCCTTACCAAAGGATACCCCCTGGCCAGCCACTCCGCTATTGCAGGAGACGCTGAATCCTGGAAATAGCCTATTGAAAGAGCCGGCGGGTTCCAGGTGTATAGCCTCAGGGTTGGCGACCACCTGCCTCGGCACACGAGTTTAAGTATCGCTTCGTCTATCGCCATGTTTAGAGGGGGAGGGCAAGGCCCGGAGAGAACCAATCTCCATTCTCCGGCCATTTCACTCACAACTCTCCGATCACCGATCCAGGCAATTGTTCCAAGTGCCAATAACAGCTAGCCTTCCTGGCATCACCCTGTCATTGCGCTGTGCCTGGATGTTAGGACTCATGCACCCTTCTCTTCCTCTACGAACTTGGCGTACCCATCCGCATCCATAAGGTCATCCAGTGCTGTCTCCTCCACCGGGTGAATTCTGACTATCCAACCTTCTCCATACGGGTCGTTGTTCAGCAGTTCAGGTTCATCTTGAAGCCTGTGGTTGACTTCACATATCTCCCCGAAAACCGGTGAATAGACTTCGGACACCGCCTTGACCGATTCCAGAACCGCAAAGGACGAGCCTTTAGCCACCTTCGCTACTTCAGAAGGCAGTTCCACATAGACTATATCTGAGAGCTCATCGGAAGCAAACGACGTAATGCCAACACTGACGAGGTCTTCGCCCGTACTTGCCCATTCATGAGTCTTGGTGTACTTCAGTTCCGTTGGATACATGTCTTCCTCCTCGTGTGTTCTTTATACTTCTCATGCTTGCTACATCTGCAAAGGGAAGCCCCGAAATCTCAGGCCACAGAGCCCAGGCCGGCCTACACCGGCGCCTGTCGTGGGGCCCGTACTACCTCTTGTTGATCGGCTTCACGAAAGGCATATCAACGACCTGCGCTTCCACCTCCCTGTTTCTGATTAGGACGCTTACTCCCCTCCCCTTCTCCACAAATGGCAAGTCAAGCATTGCCATGGCGTACACCTTCTTTAACGAGGGACAATAGTTCCCCGATGTGATATAGCCAATACTTTTCCCATTCTTCAACACCTCCATCTTGTTCCGCGGAATACCTCCCGTGGGAACATGGAGTCCGGTGAGTTTTCTCTTGATTCCTTCATCTCTCATTTGGACAAGCGCTTCCCTCCCAATGAACTTGCCCTTGTCGAACTTCACTGTCCAGCCCTGGCCCGTTTCAAGCGGACTTATCGTCTCATCGATGTCGTTGCCATAGAGCCAGTAGCAGACCTCAAATCTTGTGGTATCTCTTGCCCCCAATCCGCACGGTTTCACGCTAAAGCTCTCTCCTCTTTCAAGGATGCCGCTCCAGATATCTACAATGTCATTTGCCTTGCAGAAGACCTCGAAGCCATCTTCCCCCGTGTAGCCTGTCCGTGAGACGAGAACCCCCTTGCCGAACATATCCCCATGCATGAACTTGAAGCGCTTCAGATCCCTCAGAGGCATATCTCCTTTGAGCAGAGGTTCCATCAGCGCCTCCGAGCAGGGTCCCTGCACTGCCGCCTCTCCATAGTCAGGACTCCTATTTGAAACCTCCACATCGAAATCTCCCTTGTTCTGCGAAATCCACTCAAAATCCTTTGCAGAATAGTCTGGAGAAGCATTGACAACAAGCAATACGAAATCATCCGCCATCCTGTAGACAAAGATGTCATCCACCTGCCCACCGCTGGGATAGCAGAGGGGTGAGTACTTGATCTCCCCAGTTCCCATCTCCATAACTGAGTTTGTAATCAAGTAGTCCGTGAAGCGAAGCGCATCTCTGCCACGTATTTCAATCTCCCCAATGTGGGAGACATCGAAGATTCCAACCTGCTCTCTCACTGCAGAATGCTCTTCGATAATGCTGGTGTACTGCACCGGCATGTCAAAACCGTCGAACGGTATCATCCTTGCCTTTAGCTTTAAGTGCTCCTCATGGAGAGGAGTCAGCAATAGCTCTTCCACATTTGCCTCCTAGCTAGAAGTCGATGTCTCTCTCCTCATAGTTCAATTCACCTTTGAGCCGCAACTCATCATCATAGGTCAGGATCGGCCGTCTCGCCGCAAGCACATCATCAGTTCTTCTTATGGGAGTGCGGTGCGGTGCGCCGGTCAACAACTCCGGATCTGTCTTCGCCTCTGTGGAAATCGTGATCATGACATCAATGAACTCATCAAGCTCCTCTTTGCTCTCAGATTCGGGTGGTTCTATCATCATCGTCTCCTCAGCATAGGGCTCAAAGTGAGGGAAATAGATGGTTGGTGGGTGCATACCGTAATCCATCAGCCTTCTGGCGATATCCAGGGTTTTCACTCCGTAGTCCTTGTAGTCCCTTCCCGTAATCACGCACTCGTGTCCACAGCAGCGGTCGTAGGCTGGTCTGTAGTAATCCTTCAACTTGGCCAGCACATAGTTCGCATTGATGATGCTGGTTTCAGAAGCGTTACGCAGCCCATCAGGGCCCATGGACAGAATCCAAGCATAAGCCTTGACGAGTACGGAGAAATTGGCCCAGAATGCTCTCACCCTGCCAATGCTCTTATGGCCGACCTCCGATAGGTGATACTGCGCACCATCGAAAGTAACAATAGGCCCAGGGAGATATTGAATCAGCGGATTCTTCACCCCTATGACCCCCGCGCCGGGCCCCCCACCACCATGCGGCGTCGAGAAGGTCTTGTGGAGGTTGAGATGGACTACGTCGAAACCGGCGTCTCCGGGTCTGATGATACCGAGTGAGGCATTGAGGTTCGCGCCATCATAGTACAGCAACCCGCCTCCGTTATGTACGATTCTCTCGATCTTCTGTATTTCATCGTCATACAGGCCCACGGTATTGGGATTTGTCAGCATCAACCCTGCAGTCTGTTCGTCCATCAACTCATTGAGCTGCTCAACGTCGACTGTTCCATTCTGGTTCGATTTTACTTCCACCACGTTGAACCCGCTCATCGCCGCAGAAGCTGGATTCGTGCCATGAGCAGAATCGGGCACCAGCATCTTGGGTCGCTGTTCACCACGATCCACAAAGTACGCTCTCATGATGAGGTTGCCCGTCAGTTCGCCGTGTGCCCCGGCGGCAGGAGCCATGGTATACCGGTCCACGCCCGTTATCTCACATAGCAACTCATTCAAGTCATACATGATCTTCAGACAACCCTGAACGGTCTCTTCAGGAGCCAGCGGATGTGCATAGGCGAAGTTGTCGAGCGAGGCCAGTTTCTCGCCGATCTTCGGGTTGTACTTCATCGTGCATGACCCCAGTGGATACAGGCCGTCATCAACACCATAGTTGAATTTGGAAAGCTTGGTGAAGTGACGAACAACATCGATTTCTGAGACTTCACTCAGGGTTTTCTTCTTTCCGACGGCAGCGTAGTCAGGTACACATTCCTTTGTCTCAATTTCAGCAAATACATCCCTGGGCAGCGAATATCCGTCCCTGCCCTGTACGCCTTTCTCAAAGATCAGTCTCATCTCAGTTCACCCCCTACTACGAAAGAAGCTCAACCACCCTGTCCAGGTCTCCCCTGCTCAGTACCTCTGTTACGGCGAAAAGCAGAACGTCCTTCAAGTGCCCCTCTCTATAGAACTTGGCTATCTCAAGAGGAGGTAGGAAGCCGTTCGCCAGTAGTCTCGCACTTACGGCAGATGCCCCATCTTTGCTCTTCAACAGAAACTCGTTGTAGAAGGGGTAGTTGAAGACCCTCTCGAATCTCCCCGATTTCACCAGCATTCCTTCCAGGTAGTGAGCGGCTCTCGTATTGAGGAGGGAAACCCCATTAAGCCCCTCAGTCCCCATGAGGGAGAGATAGATGTTGGATGCGGTGACATTCAAACCGTGGTTACTACAAATGTTGGAGGTGGCTTTCCCTCTCCTTATGTCTTGCTCCCTGGCACGCATCGTCATCACGAAAACACGCTTGCCATCTATATCCGTGGTTTCCCCCACGATTCTTCCCGGAAGCTGCCTGACGAATTGCCGTCTGGTTGCCAGATAGCCGTTGTAGGGACCGCCGAAATTCAGGTCCATGCCAAACGATTGAGCCTCGCCAGCCACGATGTCAGATCCCGTTTCTCCAGGCGCTTTCAAGACACCAAGCGACATGCTCTCAGCCACCACGTCTACTAGCAGAGCACCTGCAGAATGAGCGACTTCGGACACTTCACCCACGTTCTCTATGCCGCCAAAGAAATTGGGGCTCTGGATAACAACGCAGACAACATTCTCGTCAATCGCCTCCCTCAACTCATCAACGTCAACAAGACCCTCCTTGTAAGGCAATACAACGACCTCCACGTCGTGCGGCGCCAAGTACGTTTCAGCAGTCTCTCTGTAATGGGGGTGAAGCAAGGCTGAGACAACAACCCTCTTCTTGTGCGTCAACCTCAGGGACATCAATATGGCCTCTGCGGTGGCCGACGCACCATCATACATAGAAGGTATTACTACCTCTGTTCCAGTCAACCTGGCAAGGTATGTCTGAAACTCAAACATCGATTGCAGGGTGCCTTGGCTGAACTCAGGTTGATACGGAGTGTAGCTGGTCCAGAACTCCTCTCTCTGCAACAGGAACCTCACCGCCGCCGGAACATGGTGCCTATAGGCCCCCGCTCCGATAAGAGGCTTCATCGAGGAGAAATCCCGGTTTGCCCTTGCGATCACGCACAATTTCTCCTCCAGTTCGGCCTCCGAAATTGCTGCTGGTATGTCTAGTAGTCTCCCAAGGCGGACTTCCTGTGGAATACACTTAAGCAGATCCTCAAGCGAAGAAACCCCGATCTCGCTTAGCATATCCTTCTTCTGTTTTTCTGTATTCGGAACATACCTCATTTCACACCTCGGCTCTTTCCCACATTCTGAGTACTCCCTGGCTGCAACAGCACTATCAACTCCACCGGACCCCACATTCAGGCTTCCATTTGATCTCCCTCCAGAGACTCTGGCCATCCTCAAGCCAGGGCCCAGCACCCAATCAAAAAGGGGCAACCCGCTAACGCGGATTGCCCCTCTGTCCTTGCACCTGAGAGATGGCCCGCCACCTTCGGCGGACTTGCCCCTTCGGTGACCTCTCCTTTTGAGGTCTCTCCAGAGAGTTCCTCGGGCAACAGCAGTCCTTTTGCCTGAGAGTTTCAGGACCTGGCAGCCAACTTCAGTCCCTTTCCCCTTCGGCTCCCCATGTTAGGGGTATCTCCTGCCGCTACAGGTCCCACTTTACAATAATTGCTCGGCCATATCAATTCCGTCAACCTCCAACACACGTTCATGCAACCGGGGCTACATCAACCCCCTTGCCCAAGAGACTTCAGGAATATGAGAGCACATGGTATCTAGAAGCCCGGCCCGCATAGCCGGAGGGCCCACTCCAGCGAGGAGTGGGCCCTCCCGACGAAGTCGGTTCCCTTCCAAATCTATTGACGCAGCAACATGGTTGGCAGAAAAAGGGAGTAAACAACAATGAGTTTGGAGGATTCTAGTCTTGCTGGAGTATAGGCCCTCATAGCAATAGTAGAAGTTTATGCTTTTGGGGGTATTATGGCCTGGCTAAGCTACTTACTTGGCAAGGTTTCTCCTTCAAGAACGACCTCTAGCCTCTTTTCAGCACCTTGCCGGGTCTGGCGCCAGTCAGCGTTCCCCTTTCTACAACCACCTCTCCATTTACGATCACGCAGCTTATTCCCTCGGGGTACTGGTGAGGGTCATCATACGTGGCCTTATCTATAACCTTGTCGGGGTCAAACACCACGATATCAGCCCAGAACCCTTCTTTTACGAGACCCCGGTCTTCCAAACCCAGCTTGCCAGCAGGCATTGACGTCACTTTCCTTACCGCATCTTCCAGTGATAGGGTCTTCTCCTCCCTAACGTACTTGCCCAGAAGTCTGGGGAATGTGCCGTATACCCTGGGGTGAGGCTTGCCACCCGCACCAGGGGCAGTCACCCATGCGTCTGAGACTATTGATGATAGCGGACTGGACATGACTGTCTTCACATCACTCTCGTCCATATGGAACAGGATCATAGTGGAATGTCCTCCTACCTCGAGAAGCCAGTCAAAGAATCCTTCGTACGGGTCACCAAATGCATTCTTGTCCCTCAGGAGCTGCTCTAGGGATTTCCCTTCGTACTTCTTGCTCGACGGGCATTCCCCGATGAGGATTCCATCCCACCCGGCAGCCTTGATCAGGTTCTCTCCTTCCATTGTATCTTCAACGAACCCCCGCTTCATTGACGCCCTCGCCTCACTGTTCTGCAGTCGCTCCAGCATTCTCTCCACGCCACCCTCCTGCACCCACGCAGGTAACAGCGCAGTTATCGTTGTGCTTCCGGCGGTGTAGGGGTAGACGTCGCAGTTGATTTCCACACCCCTCTTCCTCGCTTCCTCCATCATCTTCAGGGTCGCATTGACTTTTCCCCAGTTCGCCTTGCCTGCCGCCTTGTGGTGAGAGATCTCTACTCCTACACCGTTCTCCTCACCTACCCTTATGGCCTCTTCCAGCGATTCCAGTAGCTTGTCCCCCTCGTTTCTCATGTGAGTGGCATACAGCGCCCCATACTTTGCCAACACGCTTGCCAGCTCAACCACCTCCTCCGTGGTCGAATAGCTTCCCGGGGGATATATGAGTCCGGTGGACATTCCGAAGGCTCCGTCATCCAGACTCTGTTCGAGGAGTCGCTTCATCACCGTCATCTCGCCCTTCGAGACTTCGCCCGCATCGAGTCCCTTGACCGCCAGGCGTATGGTGCCCTGCCCGACGAGCGGGGCAAGGTTCTGAGAGATCCCTTGCTCTTCCACCTTCTCGTAGTACTCGCTCAACGCCTTCCATTTCCATCCGTAATCGAAACCAGACACCAGGAAAGGTGAGAGGTATCTCTTGAGCAGGTCCAGGTTGGCAGGGTTCGCCGGGGCAATAGACAAGCCGCAGTTCCCAACGCAGGCGGTGGTTACGCCCTGTATTACATAGCTTTCAGCGTTGGGGTACGCCAGGATGGTCAGGTCGTTATGAGTGTGAAGATCGACAAATCCCGGCGCCACGGCAAAGCCGCTGGCCTCGATCGTCTTCTTCGCACGTGCGGCAACCACCCCTACCTTCTTTATCCTACCGTCACCTATCCCGATATCCGCTCTGAGCCAGGGGTTTCCCGTTCCATCCAGAACGTTTGCGCCTTTAATCAAGATATCAAGTTCTTCAGTCATTCCGATCTCTCCTCATGTGTCTTTCACAGCCATAGGTATGTTGATTCCCCTCACGTCATTTCCGGCCTAGTGCTGTTGGGGTCGGGCCTGCTGACCAGAGCCCAGACGCACCCGCGGCAGTCTGACATGAGAACAGCGGCACGGTTACGCCAAAGAAAAGGCCCAACGACTCGCTTCGAGGGGTCCCTGCCCGCTAGTCAATCCCCATGACCAGCCGTGGCAGGAACAAGGACAGGTCAGGCCAGTATGTGGTTACGAGCACCATCGGCAGACAGCCAACAAACATGAAGATCAGACCTGGCTTGATCATTTCGTCGAAACGGGCATTGCCTATCCGCCCTGCCAGATAGAGAATGGGAGCACAGGGCGGTGTCACATTCCCCAGTCCCAGGTTGGTGCCCATAATGGCGGCGAAGTGGAACGGATGAACCCCGATATGCTGCATGAGAGGGAACAGAAGCGGCGCCGCTAAGAGAGTGCCACTGAAATCGTCCATGAGCATGCCGATAATGATCAAGAACACATTCACCATGAGCAGCACTGCATACTTGTTCTCGGAGATGCCCGTCATCGCACTGATAAGGCGCTGCGGCACATTCTCCATGGTATAGATGCGGCCCAGCATCATCACGAAGAAGAGCATGAGTATAACTACTCCAGTGGTGGTAGCTGTGGAGAACAGTGTCCGCCCCAGGTCCCTTACGGTCAGGCGACGGTATATGAGGAAGCCCACCGGAATAGTGTACAGGACCGCCACCGTCGCCGACTCAGTGGGTGTGGTATAGCCCCCGTAGATGCCCCCCAGGATAATGACCGGCGCCACAAGAGCCAACAAGCCGCGGTAGCTGACATGCGCCACCTGCTTGACCTGCTGGCCCAGGCTTATTGGGGGCGGTACCTTGATGGTCGGTATCTTGCGACACATCATGTAGTTCAGAAACACGTAGATTAGAACCAGCAGAATCCCCGGCCCAACCGTGGCCAAGAAGCAACCCGCTATCGACGTTCGCGTCACCCAGCCAAAAAGGATCATAGGCACGCTGGGCGGGATGAGTTGACCCAGTACTGAAGCGCAGGCCACCAGCGATGAGCTATGCCCCCTGGGATAGCCTTCCTGCTCCATACGAGGAATCATGATACCGCCGATGGCGGCCACCGCCGCCGAGCAAGTCCCGGCTACGGCTCCAAAAATGGCGCAGGCCACCACGGTGGCTCCACCCAATCCTCCCTTGAACCTGCCCACCAAAGCGGAGGCAATGTTGACCAGCCGCTCGGCAATGCCCGACGACCCCATGAGTCCGCCGGCCAAGATAAAGAAGGGCACAGCCAGAAGAGGCAGCGAATTCAGCCCGTAGAACGAAATGGGCAACAGAAACTCGAAGCTGTAACCATGCACAACGATCATGAACAGGACGGCGGACATGAAGCAGAAAGGAACCGGCACTCCAATGACGAGAAGCCCTATCAGGATTACCAGATCGGCAAATACGTCCAACTGCGGTTACTCCTTCTCCACGCCCGCCCAGGGCAACGGAGCCAATCCCAGGCTCTGGCGCATCTTATCCACCAGCTCGATGAGGAAGTAGAAGGACATGAACAGGGCACCGAAAAAGATGCTGGTCTGGGCATAGACCATGGGCAATTGCAGTATCGGCGACTCGGCGTGCATCTGAATGCCCCAGACGAAGAACACATACCCCCAGTAGGTCATAATCAGAGCCAGAATACACGTAATCGCGCTGGCGATGATCTTGACCCTGGCGTTCGCCTTCGGATTCTTGAAGATTACATCCGCCAGGTCGGCCCTGATGTGGCTGCGCTCATAAGAGCCGTACACCGCTCCAGTGAAATAGAGCCAGAAGGCGACCAACGTGGCTATCTCCTCCACCTCCATACCCGGGTAATGAATGACGTAGCGCATAACCACCGCGGCAAAGACGAGCAGGACAAGAAAGCCAGAGCTGACAATCAAGATCGCCCGCTGCACCTGGAGCAAGCCCTTCCACGTGAAGAACCCGATCCTTCTGGTCGCATAAGGATCCAGATATCTCATCTTCGGGACCAACAAGGCAGTGACTTGAAGGAGGGGGGTTCAACTACCCCCCCCTAGAATCTCACGCCTGAATCAGGTCACCCTCTTCGCAGGTCTAATCTACCGGCATACCCACATGCTCTCTACATGTGTCCATCACGGCCTTGCCGACCAGCGGCTCGAGCTCGGGCCAGACATCGGTGCGGATAGCCTTCGCGATGTTGTCCAGTTCCGCCTTGGTAAACACTATTATCTCCAGCCCGGCGTCCGCCATTTCCTGGCGGTACTTCTCATCGTCTGCCTCTACCTTGAGCCAGTAGTCGTCCGCTTGCTTCTGAGCAGCCGCGACCACGACCTTCTGGTCCGCCTCACTCAGGGCATTATACTTGTCCAGGTTCAGCGCGAACCACCAGGTCTCCACGTAGTCGTTGTACTGGATCCAGCAACCCTGGATGTCCATGAACTCGGTGCCCTGGAACGGAGGACCACCCATCTCCCCATCCGCGATCCCGGTGTCGATGGCGATGTAGGCCTCGGCATAGGGGATGGCCAGAGGAATATAGCCCAGCCGTTCAAAGGTCAACTCGCAGGCCTTCAGTGGCATCACCCGGATCTTCTGGTTCTTGGGCACATCGGGGTCTGCTGGACTCGGCGGCACGTCTCTCAGCGTGCATCCGGCCAGGCCCGCGGGGAACGCCGCCAGGCCCTTGATGTTCACTCCCTCCAGCAGGTCTCCCACCATCTCGTTGATCCAGCCGCCAGTCGCATATGCTGCCTTAGCTTCATCAATGGTGGTGAACAGGTAGGGTGTGTAGTAGGCTATATTCAACCTGGGGTCGTAGGTAGGAGCTATGGGGTTCAACAACATCTCGACGTCGCCCCTCATTACCAGCTCGTTCATCAACACCCAATCGCCAAGCACTCCGCCGTTATACACAGTGATGTCGATACGGCCGTCCGTCTTCTCCCTCACCTCATCGGCGAAATCTGCACAAATCTTGGCGTACGGGCTATCCTCTGGCATCACCTGCCCCAAACGCCATTCCTGCGTCTCCCCAGCCGCAGGAGCGCAGCCGGGCACCAGCGAGACGAGCACTGCTGCCAGCAGAACAACGCTCAACAAAGCTCCCCATTTCCGAATCATATTCACCTCCTCTGTTAATAACTCAGAATCACTTCTCCCGCTTCACTGTCCTCACATGTACCACCTCCTTCTCCAGGTTTACACCCTGTGGCCACCACCAAACTGGGCAAACCTGCCCCAGGTACCGGATTTGACGCATATGCAAAGGAATCTCATTGCTCACTCAGCAGCTTCTGGAATTCCTCTTCCGAAATATTATAGCACTCATCAGGCCCAGGGAATAGACCCCCCTTAACGTCACTCCTGTACTTCCCGAAGGCCTCAACCATATCCTGGCCCAGTTGGGCATATCTCCTGACGAATTTCGGCTTGAATAGCTCAAACAGACCGAGCATATCGTGGACGATCAACACCTGGCCATCGCACTCGGGCCCCGCTCCAATACCATAAACCGGGACCTTCACAGCCTTAACAAGAAGACCCGCCACCTTGGCCGGTATGGCTTCCACCAGAACGGAAAAGGCTCCCGCTTCTTCCAGGATCTTTGCATCCTGGATAATCTTGCGGGCCGCCTCTGCATCCCTGCCCTGGCTCTTGTATCCTCCTATGGCAGCGGCCGATTGCGGCGTCATCCCGATATGCCCCATTACAGGCACCCCTGCCTTCACTATGGCTGACACGGTGTCCGCCATTATGGCACCCCCCTCCAACTTGACGCAATCAGTGCCGCCCTCCGCCATGAACCTACCTGCGTTGTGGATGGCCTCCTCCCTGCTGGCCTGATAGGACATATACGGCATATCGCCGATTATGAAGGCGTACTTGGCCCCCCTTGTCACCGCCTGAGTCATCCAGATCATCTGGTCCATCGTCGCCGACAGGGTGTTCTTGTGCCCGAGCAAGGCCATCATCCCGGAATCTCCGGCCATGATCATCTCGATCCCCGCCTTGTCCTCATAGTACGCCATGGGATAGTCATAAGCGGTGAGCCAGGAGACCTTTTCGCCCTGCGCCTTCTTGGCATACAGATACGGAATGTCGATTTTCTTCCTCTCCGCTTCGGCCACGTGGTTACCTCCCTCGTCAGGTTCTACTTGAGCTCATCCCCGGCACTTACTATGGTCTCACGCCTTCCCTCAGGTACTTGACTATCTGCTCTTTGCTCAACTGCTCAATGCCCAGTTCCTTCAGAGACACTCCTTCCTTCAGGAAATCGTGCCCGCATATCGCTGAACCTAGCCACACCATCGACGATATCACGGGAGCATCGACACCAAATTTCCTGGCCAGGTTGTAGCGAGTGACGGTGCCCACCGGTATGTCCTCGCTGAAGTACCTGTGTTCCACTGAGGTGGGGCCAGGTATGGGTGGGATAAGGACATCCGCAAACGGAGACCAGAACTCCACGCCCATGACGCTGGCCTTCCAGAAGAACTGGTCCTCGCGATAGTCGATCATTTGTATTCCCATGGCATCCGCAATCTTCTTCTCCTCACGGTAGAAGGCCAGTTGGGTCCTGGAGACGGCGGGGCTCATTCCATGCTTGTACATTGAGTACTTGCCCTTGGGAATACCCAGTATCCCCTCTGTTTCCGACACCTCCATGGCACCTACGTTGAGCACTGAGCCAGGAACATGAACAACGGGGTTAGGATTGGATAGATCAACTCCGACAACCGTATCCCCCCTCTTGACCTCGACCGTACCATCGAATGCCGGGATGCCCTTCAATATGTCGAAGAATTCCTCTCCATCCTTGCTCGGCAGGGCATCGCCAAGAAGTTCCCGAGTCCTAGCTATGCAATTGACCTTGCCGGGCTCCACCACTCTGACGCCGTACGGCATGGAACTCCACCCTCCAACTATCACATCCGCATCACAGCCCTCTTGCCTCATCATTTCTCTCAGCATCAAGCAGCCGAAATTCCCCGGGAATATGCTTATCACCTGCCCGCCCTCAAGATAGGGAATCATTTTCTCGAAGAATGGTTTATGGCCTTTTGCCGGAATCGCCACCACCACCAAACCTGCCCCACTCAGTGCCTCAGATATCTCCGTGGTAACAACGTCTACCCTAGCAACACCGACCCGCTTGAACCACTTGAAGTTCATCTGCGCCCCTTCAAGCTCTATCTCGTGAGTCTGCAGCACCTGCCCCAGGCTTTGTTGAGCGAAGTCTGGCAACTCATATAGCCTCACTTTATGTCCCGTCAGGGCAAACTCACTCGCCAGAGTCTGTGCACATGCACCTCCACCAAGAATCGCCACCGGTTTCCCCAGCACTTTCGCCTTATCCATATCTACTGCCTTCCTTCCTGCTCATTCTCCTTCAATTATAGCACCGTACTCCCGGAAATTGGGCACCCTGTTCACCGTTTCGCCATGTTTTCTCCCTCCATCATCACATTCAGAATGACTTCATTCGTTCCCACCATGCCAGGAGAGCTAATTCTCCCGATGTTCGCGATTGTTCGCTCAACCGTCTCTGCCACAATGCCGGTGTTCTCAGGAACATGGATTCCTCTGAGCGCCAGGAGCGCGGAAAGCACAGCCGCACCCGCCCCAGTGGCTGCCTTCATAGCACAACCCAGATTGCCACCATCACAGATAATGCCGGTTATGTCAGCCGCCATGTTCATGATGGAGTGTCCAATCTGATCCAAGTCTCCTCCCAGGAGGAAAACAATACCAGCACTGGCTCCAGTCCCTGCGGCTACGGCGCACCCGCATAGGGCCGATAACCTGCCCGAATATGCCTTGACGTAGATCGTGACCAGATAGCTGAGGGCAATCGCCCGAGCCATCATCTCCTCTCCGATTCCCTTTTTCTCCGCTGTGGCGACAATAGGCATAGTGGCGATAATCCCATGACTTCCGCTGCCTGCGATACTCATGGCAGACTCCCTCGCTCCGCCCATGCGAGCATCCACAGCGGACGCAGTCATAAGTTGAGCAGAACTCACCAAGTCATCAGCTATCTCCCCATCCTCAAGAAGACCAGACATGCCCCTTCCCACCCCCATCCCCAACTTACCTTCCAGGCCCGACCGGACAAGTATCTTGTTTATCCGCACAGCTTCCAGGACGAAGCTTATGGCTTCAAAGGGGACCTCAGCAACGAACCTGACCATGTCAGCCACGCTGAGCTCCCTCACATCGAAATGCCTCTCGCCCGCCTCATCCCTTCTCTCTCGCTTTGCCTGATATCTCAATTCTCCGTTGACTTCGATCCGCACGATGTTGGTGTGCGTCTTCCTTATCAGAGTCCTGGCCCATCCCTTAGTTGTGCTGACCCTTGCCGCAATGTATATCTCAGGCTCTCCATTCTTGACCTGAACATCCACTGCTTCCCTCTCAACCATACGCCTGGCAGCCGCAACATTGCTCTTGGTGACATCCCTTAGCACCTCCAATTCCAACTCAGCCCTGCCCGCCAAGGCGCCCAACGCCGCGGCAGCTGCGAGACCTACCTCTTCCGTACCCGGTACGATACACGAGAGGCCATTCTTATAGATACCAGGATCCGTAACCACCTCTATCCTTTCCAGCTTTCCCCCTATTTCCTGGTACGCCCTTGAGCATGCCAGGGCAACGGCTACGGGTTCCGTACATCCCGATGCCAATGCCATCTCTTCCCTTATAGTTGCAATGATAGCCGCGTCCTTCACCACGCCCTTTCACCTCCTTCAACCGCGTGCCATCCATTGCCCTGCTCTCTATCAGCGACAGGCGTTGTGGAGGTCACAGACGACACGCTCACGCACAGGCAGCTAAAACTTGCCTTCCCGTACTATTCTCTTGAGGATCTCAGAGGCTGCCGAGTAGGGATCGACTCTTCTGCTTGCCAGATCGTCTATCAGCTTCTCCACATA
>DAOUEN010000117.1:0-5664 GCA_034430415.1 Dehalococcoidia bacterium | reverse complement strand
GCCCATCAGCAAATAGAAAGTGTCTCAGAAGAGGCCAGAGAGAAAGGTGTCCAACTGTATCTGGACCTTCCATTGGGTGTCCACCCCGACGGCTATGATGTGTGGCGTGAGCGTGAGATCTTTATGCCAAATATTTCGGCTGGTGCGCCCCCAGACGCCGTTTTTACCAAAGGGCAGAACTGGAGATTCCCACCGCTGCATCCGGAAAAAATCCGGGAACAAGGTTACCGCTACATAATTGCCTGCCTGCGCCATCACCTTCGGTGTGCCAGTATCCTTCGTATTGACCATGTCATGGGCCTTCACCGGCTTTTCTGTATTCCGAAGGGACTGGAAGCCGAGCATGGGGTCTACGTATATTACCAGGCCGAGGAACTCTACGCCATACTGGCCCTAGAGTCACATCGCCATAAGGCTATCATTGTCGGTGAAGACCTGGGCACGGTACCCTCATACGTAAGGCCAGCTATGAGGAGGCACGACCTCCATCGTATGTACGTGGTGCATTACGAACTTGCCTCTGACCTGCGAAGAGGCCTGCCTCCAGTTTCGTCCAACTCCGTAGCCAGCCTTAATACCCATGATATGCCTCCATTTGCTGCATTCTGGCAAGGTCTGGATATTGAGGAACGGAGGAGGATTGGTCTCCTGGACAAGGCAGGCGCAGAAGAGGAGAGAAGTAAACTCCTCAGCCTGAAAAGAGCTTTGGTGACTTTCTTGCAGGATAGGGATTGGCTCCAAGGAGCAGAGAATGATATCGCGGCTGTTCTCAAGGCATGCTTATCATTTCTGGCTGCCAGCCAAGCTCGGATAGTTCTCATCAACCTGGAAGACCTCTGGCTTGAGACACGTCCGCAGAACATACCGAGCACTGAGGAGGAATACCCAAACTGGCGGCGCAGAGCACAATACACCTCTGAGCAGTTTCGCCAACTACCTCAGGTAGTTGATACGCTACTGACTGTTAGCGAACTTCGTAAGCGGAGCGATCACCGGCGATGACAAAGAAAAAGGAGGAAACTAAGTCGGGCTCAAGACCTGAGTTAGAGAGGAGAACACTGCCGGGATCACCAGAAATAACCCTTCTGACAGAGGATGACCTTTATCTTTTCAATGAAGGTAGTCACTTTCGCTTGTACGAGAAACTGGGAGCGCATCCACTGACTGTTGACAACCAAAAAGGAGCCTATTTTGCCGTGTGGGCCCCAGATGCCAAGCAGGTGTCAGTTATTGGTAACTTCAACGGCTGGGATAGAGCGAGCCATCCTTTGCAACAACGGGGACACTCAGGAATCTGGGAAGGATTCATTCCGGGGATAGGCAAGGGTGCCCTCTACAAATACCACGTAAACTCCCGTTACAGGGGCTATAGAGCGGAGAAGGCTGACCCCTTCGCTACCTATAATGAAATACCGCCCAAAACTGCGTCTATAGTCTGGGAACTTGGATATACTTGGGGGGACCGGGAGTGGATGGAGAAGCGACAGCAGTGTAACGGAATTGATAACCCAATGGCTATTTACGAGGTACACCTGGGCTCCTGGAAAAGGGTGCCCGAAGAAGGGTATCGTTCCCTTTCCTACCGCGAACTGGCGCCTCAACTCGCTGACTATGTCCGGCAAATGGGTTTCACTCACGTCGAGTTTCTACCTGTTACGGAGCACCCTTTTTTCGGCTCCTGGGGCTATCAAACTACGGGCTATTTTTCACCCACGAGCCGCTACGGCACCCCCCAAGATTTCATGTACTTGATTGACTATCTTCATCAACGCGGAATTGGGGTAATCCTGGACTGGGTGCCCTCACACTTTCCCACTGATGAACACGGGCTGGGCTTCTTCGACGGGACACACTTGTACGAGCATGCCCACCCCAACAAGGGCTTTCACCCTGACTGGAAGAGCTACATATTCAATTACGGACGACCTGAAGTGCAGAGTTTCCTCTTGAGCAGCGCCCTCTTCTGGCTCGATAGGTATCACGTCGATGGCCTGCGTGTAGATGCAGTCGCTTCCATGCTCTATCTAGACTACTCCCGGGAAAAAGGAGGGTGGACTCCTAACAAGTATGGCGGCCGGGAAAATCTCGAGGCCATTGCTTTCCTGCGGAAATTCAATGAGGAAGTCTATAGGAACTATCCCGATGTGCAGACAATCGCTGAGGAGTCTACTGCGTGGCCCATGGTCTCACGGCCAACACATGTGGGTGGGCTGGGTTTCGGAATGAAATGGGACATGGGCTGGATGCATGACATCTTGCGGTTTATGTCTCGCGATCCTATCCATCGAAAATATCACCACAACGATTTGACCTTTCGCATGCTCTACGCCTTCAGCGAAAACTTTGTTTTGCCTCTCTCCCATGATGAAGTGGTTTATGGAAAAGGCTCACTTCTAGGAAAGATGCCGGGCGACGATTGGCAAAAGTTCGCCAATTTGAGGCTGCTTCTAGGATATATGTATAGCCAGCCGGGGAAAAAGCTACTCTTCATGGGAGCAGAATTGGGCCAGTGGCGAGAGTGGGATCATGATGGGACCCTGGATTGGCATTTTCTCCGGTATGAGCGACATGCCCAGGTCCAGAAGTGGGTGGAGGTTTTGAACCAGCTTTACCGGACTGAGCCGGCACTTCATGAGCTAGACTGCGATCCGGCCGGTTTTGAATGGATCGATGCCAATGATGCCTTACAAAGCGTCATCAGCTTTGTCCGCAAGGGCAAATCAACTGACGATATTGTACTCAGCATCTGCAACTTCACTCCCACGACTCACTTCAAATATAGGGTTGGCGTCCCTCGTGGTGCTTTCTGGAGAGAAATCCTCAACGGTGACGCCGCCGAGTTTGGCGGTAGTGGCCAGGGTAATCCAGAAAACATAGAAGCCCACAAGATCCCGTGGCATGGACGCCCTTATTCCATGGAAATCACTCTACCGCCGTTGGCGGTCGTGTACTTCAAGAGCGGGAGAGGGAAGACGTGAGCGCGGAAAGCCGCTTGGGGGCTACGTATTTGGGCAATGGCCGGTGCCAATTCATCATATGGGCACCCGTTATTCAAAAGGTGGAAGTGCACATTGTATCTCCGCATGAGCGACTTCTGCCTTTGGAAAGGAACGCCCAGGGCTACCATCAAGCAGTTGTTGAGGATGTGAAGCCGGGTTACCTATATTTCTACCGTCTGGACTCGGAAAAGGAACGTCCTGACCCGGCATCTCGCTTCCAACCCAGGGGCGTTCATGGCCCATCTCAAGTAGTGGATCACCATTTCCCATGGGAGGATCAGAACTGGTCTGGATTGCCTCTAGAGGAATATGTTGTTTACGAACTGCACGTAGGAGCCTTCACTGAGGAAGGTACCTCTGATGCCATTATTCCCTATCTCGATGAACTGAAGGATCTAGGCATTACCGCCGTGGAACTAATGCCTGTCGGCCAGTTCCCTGGCAACCGCAACTGGGGATATGACGGCACGTACCTCTTTGCCGTGCAAGATTCCTACGGTGGACCGGAGGGATTGAAGCGCCTGGTCAACACCTGTCACCAGAAGGGACTGGCAGTAGTTTTGGATGTTGTCTATAACCACCTCGGTCCTGAGGGGAATTACATCGCTGATTTCGGTCCGTACTTCGCTGACCGCTACAAGACCCCGTGGGGCGCAGCGCTCAACTTCGACGGGCCTCATAGTGACGAAGTGCGCCGCTTTTTCGTTGAAAATGCCGTCTACTGGCTCACTGAATTTCACGTGGATGCTCTCCGGCTAGACGCACTCCATGCCATACTGGATGTTTCGTCCTACCCCTTTTTGGAGGAGCTTTCTGTGGTATTTCACCAGCAGGTGGAGCAACTGAAACGAAAGGCGTATCTCATTGGCGAAAGTGCCGCCAACGATGCTCGCCTTATCAGGCCGCGGGAGCTAGGGGGCTATGGTCTGGATGCCCAGTGGAACGATGATTTTCATCACTCGCTTCACGTGCTGCTGACAGATGAGCATACTGGTTACTATCAGGACTTCGGCCAGCTTCAACATCTGGCTAAGGCATTTCAAGAAGGTCTTGTCTATTCTGGGCAGTATTCCCGTTACCGCCAGAGAAAACACGGTATCTCCTCCAAAGATATCCCGGCCTGTCGCTTCGTTGTCTTCGCCCAGAACCACGATCAGGTGGGCAACCGTATGAACGGAGAGCGCCTGAGTCAACTCGTCCACTTTGAGGCGCTCAAGCTAGCTGCTGGCATTGTCCTGCTATCGCCCTTCATCCCTCTTCTGTTCATGGGTGAGGAATACGGGGAGACAGCTCCTTTTCCCTACTTTGTCAGCCACTCCGAACCCGACCTAATAGAGGCAGTCCGCAAAGGACGCCGGGATGAATTTGCCGCCTTCCAGTGGCAACGCGAGTTACCAGACCCCCAAGAGGAAGCCACCTTCTTACGCGCTAAGCTGAATCACCACTTACGCTGCGACAGGCAGCACAACGTCCTGCTTGAGTTATATAAGGAATTGATTCGGCTTCGCAAAGAGACCCCTGCTCTAGCTTACCTGAGCAAGGAAAATATGGACGTAAGAACCATCGAGGAGCATAAGCTGCTATTCCTCCGTCGTTGGAATGGAGATAGCGAGGTCATTATGGCGTCGAACTTCAGCGACAGACAAACTTCGGTTGCCCTGCCTTTTCCGGCAGGACGCTGGCAAAAATGGCTGGACTCGGCAGAGGAGATGTGGCACGGCAGGGGAAGTGTCGTGCCTCAACGACTTAGCTCAAAGGGCGAGGTTACTGTCACGCTTAGTCCGTGGGCATTCGCACTATTTAGCAAGGAGACTTAAATGGAGCGTTACATTTGTATTCATGGTCATTTCTATCAGCCGCCGCGAGAAAACGCTTGGCTGGAGTATCTCGAGATGCAGGACTCAGCCTATCCTTACCATGACTGGAATGAAAGAGTAGCAGCCGAATGCTATGCCCCCAATACTGCCTCACGCACTCTGGACAGCGAGGACTACATTACCCAGATAGTTAACAATTACACCAAAATGAGTTTTGACTTTGGGCCAACCCTTCTCGCCTGGATGGAAGAGAAGGCGCCTGATGTCTATCAAGCTGTTTTAGAGGCCGACCGAGAAACTCAGCAGACCTTCTCTGGACATGGCTCAGCCCTGGCCCAAGCCTATAACCATATGATTATGCCCCTGGCTAATCGCCGGGACAGGTATACGCAGGTGATCTGGGGGATTCGAGAGTTCGAGCACCGCTTTGGGCGGAAGCCCGAAGGGATGTGGCTCCCGGAAACTGCCGTGGATCTGGAAACCTTGGATATCCTTGCGGAATCAGGAATCAAGTTCACCATCCTCGCCCCTCATCAGGCCAGACAGGTACGCCAAATTGGTACTGAGGCCTGGGATAATGTTAATAATGCCACTATTGATACTACGATGGCATACGAGATTAACCTGCCGTCAGGTCGGAAGCTAGACCTCTTCTTCTATGATGGTCCTATCGCCCGCAGTGTTGCCTTTGAGGACCTACTGAACAGTGGTGACAGTTTTGCTCATCATCTTGCCGACGCTTTCTCAGAAGAACCTGCGCACCCCCAGCTTGTCCACATTGCCACCGATGGAGAGACCTACGGTCACCATCACCGCTTCGGAGATATGGCACTGGCTTTCGCTCTCCA
>DAOUEN010000116.1:0-10232 GCA_034430415.1 Dehalococcoidia bacterium | reverse complement strand
CAGGAGTTCGCTCCCTCCTTCTACCAAGATGCTCACTATGCCGGAGGCTCCCAGTACCTCCAGCAGGTGAGGCAAATTCACCTTTCCTTCCGCTCCTGGCACTTCCAGCACTTCAATCCCTATTTGGGTTAGTCTGTTCTTCGTATCCTTGTTCAGGGGCTCAACAGCGGCAAGCAAAGTCCTTCCCGGCTGACTGAAGACGTTTGCGTCCAGCGGTGTTCTTCCCTTACTGTCTACAATCAGGCGCAGCGGTTGGGTCTTCGCTTTGCCACCCTTACCGCAGCAACACCTTGTCGTGAGCTGTGGGTCATCGGCGATCACGGTGTTAACCCCCACCATTATAGCGTCCACGGTGTGTCTCAATACGTGCACGAAATCCCTTGCCTCTCTGTTGCTGATCCACTTAGAGTGACCTGTTTTGGTAGCGATCTTGCCATCGAGGCTCATGGCGAACTTGGTGATGACAAAGGGAAGGCCGGTCGTGATGAACTTAACATAGGCCTCGTTGACTTGATATGCTTCCTCTTGTTGTGAGCCCACGTAGGTCTTGATCCCAGCTTCATCTAGTTCTCGGACTCCGCGCCCTGAGACTGCTGGATTGGGATCAATTAGCGCTATGTGGACTTCCGAGATTTCGGCATTGATTATTGCCTGAGTGCACGGTGGCGTGCGTCCATGGTGGCAGCAAGGTTCCAAGCTGACGTACATGGTTGCACTGCGTGCCAGGTCTCCAGCTTGGCGCAGGGCCATGATCTCGGCATGGTCCGACCCTGCCGGTTGGGTATATCCCATGCCTACGATGATGCCGTCCTTGACAACCACAGCACCCACAGACGGGTTTGGACTGGCGTATCCCCTCGCTAGCTCCGCCAGGGAAAGGGCGCACTTCATGTATTCTGCTGATGACATCAGCGTCTAGGGCTCCTTGGCACGATCTTCGTGCTGTTTCGGGCCAGCGTGTCGGACTTGCTTGCGATACTCGCTCTCCAAGACAAGTCCATCTTAAGCCTCTTCTACAGGAGAAGTCATACGAAGAAGGCAACTCTGTTCGGTACTAGATAGCTGAATCCAGACATGGTTCGAGGGCTGGAGGACTGTTCCACCGTTGGCAATGGCTTCCTCAATCGTGTGACCTTGAGGCATTGTACGCTGGGCATTGTAACACCAGGCTTCGAAGCAGTGCAAAACAGAGCGTGCAAGCCCTGTCGCCTAAGACTGATGATCTAGCTTGTCCATCACTGAACTCAGTTTGCCTTCCATAGATAGGGGTTTGTCTCTGCGGTCATCGATCTTGAGCAAAGTCGCCACTCTGCTAACGCTCTCGTCGAAAGCCGCTTCGTGCATCTTTTTCACTAGTAGCAGGATTCTGTCCAGGTCGCCTTCCACGATCGTTCCCATCGAGGTCACCTGGTACTTGATATCCTGTTCCTGCTGCAAAATCTTGAGCACCTTGGCCACATGTGTGCTGACCGAAGGAGTCCCTGTGCCCGAAGGAATTATGGTTATCTCTGCTACTGCCATTTCCTACCTCCTTATGCTTTGGATACGGCCAGGCCAAGCCTGACATTGCTAGCTCGGGATAGCGGAGAATTCGTCTCTCGGCGGCTCCCATGCGATGGGCACGGCAGCTGGGTTCCCCCACTCAACCTAGGCTGCTCTTGCCTTCTGACAGATCCACTCCCCAAGATCTGCATGCAGAGCGAACAGAGATGCGTACGGCTCCGTTATCAAGCCTCCAGTCGCCAGTTCATTCGTGAACATCTTTATCTTGCTTGCGCATGTGAGCAACGCTTCGTTGGCTTGCTGTTCCCTTCCTTGTTGTGTGAGGCTACAGGCATCGGAGTTGTTCTCAATGGCGCCGTTCAGCTTCGCAAGCAGGCTGGATTTCACCTCATGGGACATATGTGCGGAGCTAACGTGCTCCATCAGTTGTTTCAATCTTCTGCCACCGTCCGCGATTGTCCCCTCTTTGGTCGTTGGTGCCCACGGGGCTATCTTTGAGTGCCAGAAGAGGCTGTCGTACTTCCTACATACTCCTATCACATCTGCCAGGGGGATGGTCTCTGAGCTGTGATCGTCTCTGCCGGTGACTGTCGTTGCCTGAAGCATCGAATTCAAGACGGCCTCCTCTGTCGCCTCCTCAATTGCCAGGAATAAGCGAGATATGGCAACATTGTTGAGAAGCTGTACCGGCTCGGTGTAGGGCATGGTGTATGCTGTTGAAAAGGCTATGGCATAATCGCCGCTTTCATTGCTGCTGTATGAGCCGCACCTAACTAACCCGTACACCGCTCTCTTAGCCAGCCTTTCGAGGTTCCGTGAGCACAAAGGTGCATCTGTCGCGGCTACAATCATGCAACTGCCAGCCTCGTGAGACAATTCATAGCTATATGAAGATCTTCCCAGTTCTCTGCCAACTGGAGCACCGTTCACCGTCAGCAGTCCCCCGAAGTTTGTCTGAACCAGTACCCCAACGGTATATCCTCCCGCTTTGGGCGGCAATACCCTTGATGCACTTCCTATCCCTCCCTTCCAGCCAAGGCAACGGGTACCCGTTCCGGCCCCCACTGACCCTTCCAAAACCAGCCCTCCCCTTGCCGCCCGTAGCGCATCGAATACGTCCTTTTCTTCCACTGGCCTTGATCTGGAGTCACTGAGCTCTCCGTCGTTTGTTTCCCCTACTACTGGATTTATGGAGTCGGCAGTTTTGTTTGCAGCCAGTCTCAGCGTGTGGGCTATCAAAGCGTCAGCGACCTTGGAGACGTTCAAAGTGCTAGTCAGCAGGATAGGTGTCTCGAGGGTGCCGAGCTCCTTGACCTGCGTGTATCCGACCAATTTGCCGAACGCGTTGCCTAGATAGATGGCGCAAGGGACCTTTTGCTGAGATATGTTGCTGCTGTGAGGGAGAATCGCTGTCACCCCCGATCTCACTCTGTGTGAGATTGTGGGCACCGCGGGAGGGTCTTTCCATACCGTCTTGTGTCCAACCAGGACTCCGTGAACATCGGTTATTGCGTTGTGCTTGCCCGGCAGGTATATGCCGGGTTCAATTCCCAAGTCACGTGCCCTGAACCGTACAGCATCAAGCTCGGTGGTCATTTCTCTTCTACTATGTGGTTCCTCAGAGTGTCTATGCCCTCAATCCTCACTTCTACAACGCCACCAGGCTTCATGGTTCCCGGTCCCTCAGGAGTGCCCGTCCCTGAAGGAGTTCCTGTGGAGATCATATCGCCCGGCAGGAGCGTCATAACATTGGAGGGGTAGACGATCTTGTCCTCGGTTCCAATGACAGAGGTCGAAGGCTTGAAGAAGATGAGAGGATGATCTGGGATCGACACGTTTCTTTCCTGAGCATGTTTCCTGCAGTTCAGTCCCACTGCCACTATCTTTGACGGGAGGCAGGGGCAAGGAGCCTTACATCCTTCAGACTGTATATCTTGTCCGTCAGTGGCGGGGAACCACCCGGTCTTCTCAGGTAAGTGCAGGGACTGTCCTCCATTGCTGTTATTTCATCATCTCGGATAATCGTTCGGTCAGTGACTCCCCGGATTACTGGGGGTGGAACTGCATTCTAGCATAGAAGAGGCTTGGCCTCATTGCACAACCTGCCCTATCGCGTTGTCGCAATTGCTTTCTGATACTCTGTGATCGATGATCCTGGCAATAGCAGTGGAAAACGCTCCCCTTTTGGCATTTTAGGGTAGCTACCTCGATTGGTCGGCCCCTCCATCTGCCTTGCGGTACTCATTCAAAGCCTGTATCATCGCCTGGAAATCCTTCCCTCCTGAGGCCTTTCCTCTTCCGAGCCATAGTCTCAGCGCTTCGATGACGATTTCCCGAAGGGGCTTGCCTTGCTCGATAGCCGCGAACTTTATTTGTTTGAGAAGCTCCTCGTCAGCCAGGTCCACAGTTATCCTGGTTCCTCTAGGCATATTCACCTCCCCGCAGATACATATCAACATTATAGCATAGAGACATAAACACGCGAGAGTTGGTTTCGCTCACGTTCCGTAGTCGGGCAGCGATGTTGTTGTACGCGTTTCGCTTGGTTCTACCGGAGGCATTTCCAGTAGTCTCTATGATACCTCTTGACAGCCTCCAGAATTCTCTTGGTATCCTCTAGTGCGGGGTCCGATTGAAACCTCTGTGGAATGGGAAAGGGCTCCTTCAGTTGGAGTGGGAACCCCCCCGCTCCAGATATCAGGGCCAGCCAGGCGTAGGGCAACACTTCCTTGTTGTAGCCAGAGCCAATTATCTCGATTTCAGCACTGTGGCAGGCTTGGGCAATATGTCTGACCTTACTGCCAATCATGGTGAAACCTCTTACCGGCAATCCCAGGTTAGTCAGTCCGTCGGCAAAATGGGGATCAGCTCCACCGTTTCTAATAATGATCTGGGGCTTGAACTCCTCCGCTACCGGCTGGACTATTTCTTCAAAAGCCAACTTGTAGGAATCAAGACCAGCATAGATGGGTAAGGGGATATTGATGGTGTATCCCTTGCCTGGCCCCTCCCCTATTTCAGTAGCAAAACCTGTTCCCGGATACAGTGTTCTGGGATCCTGGTGCAAATCGACAAACAGAACCCTCGGGTCTGAGTAGAAGTACTCACAGGTTCCATTCCCGTGGTGGGCATCGGTATCCAGAATAAGGATCCTTTCTAGCCCGTACATGTCCATCAGGTATCTGGCGGCAAAGGCATTGTCGTTGTAGAGACAGAATCCCTCGCCGTAGTGCGGCCTGGCATGATGCATATTGCCGCCGATACATACGACGTTGTCATACTTGCGGGCTTGAACTAAGTCTACTGCCGTCTTTGCTTGGCCAATCATCAGCCTTGCTGCCTCTTCCAGCTTGCCCGGTCTAGATCTCGGCAGATTATCCAATGAATGGAATCGGGCGAATTCGAAACTGGCTGCTCGAGCCAAGCCCAAGTTGGCAGCTCTGAAGTAGTCCCTGGTGAAATCGATGTAGTCTTTGCTGCAAATCAAGAGCAGGTCTTCTTCTGTGGCCGGATCCGCTCTTAGAACTCTGTAGTTGTCGTTCTCGGCTAGGTTCATATGCAGAAAGGTGGGGAAGGCTTCGTATCGGTCTCCACGAAAGGGGTGCCCTGGTCCGAAATCGTATTCCTTGAGCTCTTCTGCGTACAGGATTGCTGTCGCCACCTTATGTCCTCTTCACGAAGCCGAGAGAAATCTCGAAATGATCTCAGCCAGATGCTCAATGTCCTTCTGGTAGACGAATTCATCTCTGCCGTGGATGTTGCACTCGGGTCTGATTACTCCCAGGCCAAATTCCTTGGCTCCCCATGCCGAAGCAGCAACGTGGGGCAGATCGCCAGATATCATTTCCCCGAACTTGCCTGATTGCCCGGTGACTGCTTCGATGATCTGAGCTAACTCATCAACAATGGGATCACGGCAAGGAGGTACGGTAGGAATCCTCAGGACTTTCTCCACTTCCCAGTCTACCCCTTCGATAGATGAGAGAGTATCCATCAGTTCCTTTTCGGCCTCCTCCACGTTTTCTTCAGGAATCAGCCTTCGGTCCAACGATATTAGGCATTGGTCGGGGATGATATTGACTGCTGTCCCTCCCAATAGCTTGTTGATGTTCAATCTCGCCTCCATCTTGGTGAGCCCTGTGCTGGGGTGAACATCTGTATCTGACTTTCTTTCAGTTATCCTCTGCTTGGTGCTGAGGAGAGCTTGTACCAGGAGGTTTGCCTTCTCTACAGCGTTTTCTCCCAGATGGGATAATCCAGAGTGGACAGAACGGCCTTTCACCCTGACGTCCATCTGGAGTACGCCTAGGTTGGCGATTGCAACATAGCCGAAGCTGGAATCAAGACTGAACACCGCAGCTCCTGAAACAGGTTCCAGAAATCCAGTCAGATACCGAAGCTGCCCGGACTGGCCTATTTCTTCATCGGTGGTGACTATCGCCGAGGTGTCATATCTCAGCGGCTTCTCTTTGACGGCCTCCAGACCAACAAGCAGGGCCACGATTGCTCCTTTCATATCGGCTGCTCCGCGGCCGTAGATCCTGCCATTTTCTACCCTGGGTTTGAACGCGTCCCATCCCTCTGCGGGCACCACGTCGATGTGAGAGTAGAGAATCAACCGAGGTCTTCCCATCTGCCTCCTGTGGCAGATCAAGCTGACTCTGTCCTCTTTTTCCCGGGCGTGTTCCCCTGGAATGGCGACTTTTTGAACCTCGAAGCCCAGTCTCTCAAATAGGGGCTGAAGGTAGTCGACTGCCTCGCTATAGTTCGAACCCGGCGGCACGGAAGTGTCAATTGAGATGAGGTCTTCCAGAACTCTAATGTAGTCCACTCTTGCCTTCTGAGACTGGTCTCAATGACTCGCCATCAGGAACGGAGGCGACGAAGTCAGCCTGCTTGGATCATGTCCGATGTGGGCGGTGATCTTGCCTAGGAGTCCGCCTATCCCCCATCCCTTGATGGCGGAGATCAGGGCTATGTTTGCATCAGGCAGCGCGATTTCTTCTTCGAAAAAGGGGACTTTGGTCAAGATTTTCAGCTCTTTCTCTCCATCTAGAGCTAGATCTAGTTTGTTGAACACCGTGATTCGAGGTTTGTCCTGAAGGTGTAGCTCGGCGAGTACTTCCTCTACAGTCCGGCACTGATTCGCTGCATGGTTGTGTGTTATGTCAACGATGTGCAGGAGCAGATCAGAATCGCTCAGTTCCTCCAGAGTGGCCCTGAACGCTGCGACGATTGATGGCGGCAGTTTCTGGATGAAACCAACGGTATCAGTCATCAGGAGCCTCTGTCCGTCAGGTAAGCTCAGACGACGCGTTACGGGATCGAGAGTGGAGAACAGCGTGTCTTCCGCAACGACCCCGGCTCCGCTCAGGCTGTTGAACAACGTGCTCTTGCCGGCGTTAGCATAGCCAACGATGGCTACTATTGGCACTGTTAGTTCCTTGCGTCTTCTTCGATACAGAGAACGATGTCGCCTTACGTCTTGTATCTCGTGCCGCAGTCGGTTTATGCGCCTGTTAATAAGACGCCGATCAGTCTCCAACTGTGATTCTCCGGGGCCTCTAGTGCCTATCCCACCGCCAAGGCGCTCCAGGTGGGTCCACTGGCCTATGAGACGAGGAAGAAGGTATTGATGCTGAGCTAGCTCGACCTGGAGTTTTCCTTCGCGAGTCCGCGCCTGTCTGGCGAATATGTCGAGAATGAGAGCTGTGCGGTCGATAACCTTGGCCTGCAGTATCTCTTCAAGGTTTCTCTGCTGTCGCGGGGAAAGCTCATCGTCAAAGATCACGGTGTCGTATGGGGATTCCTTCTTGAGACTGACCAGTTCTGCGATCTTCCCCTTGCCTATGTAGTGAGTAGATGAAGGAGCCTGCAGCTTCTGGGTCAATGTGCCCACCACAGTGGCACCGGCGGTTTCCGCTAACATGGACAACTCTTGCAGGGAGTCTGCTGCAGACCACCAGTAATTGGAAGCACTTCTTTCCACCCCTACTAGGAGTGCTAGCTCTGTGTCAGTCTGGGTGGGGAAAGTCCTGTGTCCTATCTGCTTCTCCTGTGTTCGGTCCGGGGTGGAGCAAGTTGCTCCCCTGGTGCCTCTCCCAGAGTCACCAGGGGAGCAACTTCAGCGGCACCAGTTTGATAAACGGTCGATTGCTTTGTCCAGGCGATCATCGGGAAGAGTCAGGGACAGTCTAATGTACCCCTCCCCCTCTCTCCCGTAGCCGATCCCGGGAGTGACAGCTATGCCTGCTTCATCTAGCAGCTTGTTGGTGAAATCCACGGAAGTGTAGCCTGATGGAACTTTAGCCCAGATATAGAAAGTGGCCTTGGGCATTCTGGTCGTGAGGCCTATTTCCCTAAGAACCTTAGTCAACTTGTCCCTGCGCCGTTGCAGAACGGCATTGTGTTCAGAGACGCACTCCTGTGAGCCGCGCAAAGCCTCTATCGCAGCATACTGTATTGCCTGTGGAATGCCAGAGTCCAAATTGGACTTGACTCGGAACAGGGCATCAATCGTTTCGGCATTGCCTACTGCCATGCCTATTCGCCAGCCCGTCATGTGGTAGGTCTTTGACAAGGAATGGAATTCTATGGCAACTTCTTTGGCTCCGGGTACCTCCAGCAGACTCGGAGGTTTCTGGTCGTCGAAGTAAACCTCAGTGTAAGGGGCATCGTGACAGATGGCCAGGTTATGATCTTTGGCAAAGGCGATTGCTTTCTCAAAAAAGTCAAGATTGGTGGTGGCTCCTGTGGGATTGTTGGGGTAGTTCAGCCACATGAGCTTCGCTTTGACAAGTACCTCAGTGGGAATTGCATTGAAGTCCGGCAGGAAGTCGTTCTCCTCTGTCAGGGGCATGAAATAGGGTTCACCGCCCGCTATCAAAGTACTCATAGAGTACACCGGGTATCCAGGATCGGTCACCAGAGCTATGTCGCCAGGCTCAACAAAGCACAAGGTAACGTGTCCAATCCCCTCCTTGGATCCGATGAGCGGAAGAACCTCTTTCTCCGAGTTCAGAGCAACCCCGAAGCGCCTCTTGTACCATTCAGCGATGGCTTGTCTAAGCTCCGGCAGGCCATTTGTCTCAGGGTACCGATGATTTGTCGGGTCATGAGCTGCTCGACACAGATGTTCGATGATATGGGAAGGCGTAGGCAGGTCGGGGTCCCCTATTGCGAAGCTCACGATGTCCTCCCCCCTGGCCCGCTTCTCTTCGATCTTGCGGGTTATGTCAACAAAAAGATACGCAGGCAACTTACCAAGCCTTGTGGCCAAATTCACTGCAGGTCTCCTCTCAGTTTGAATATTCTCCGGTGAAAACTCGCGCAACCGGCCCGCTGAGCAATACTTCTCCTGCACCGTCCCAGGATATGGTGAGAATACCTCCTGGTAACATTATGTCTACCTGGCTTTCAACGTAGTTGAGCAATCGCGCAATTACAGCTATGGCGCAGGCACCGCTTCCGCAGGCCAGAGTCTCTCCGACACCGCGTTCCCACACTCTTGCTTTCACCTTGTTCTTGTTCAGTACCTTGGCTATTTCGAAATTCGTCCTGTGTGGAAACACGGGATGCTTCTCCACCTCAGGCCCCACCGTCGATAGAGGGAAATCCTCCACTGTCACAGGCGTGAAACTCACAGCATGGGGATTGCCCATCGATACCAGAGATAGGGTCAGTTTACACTCTGCCAGCTCCAGGGAGTACTCTAGGATAGGGACTGTGTCAATATCCACGTCAGACGGGATCTCTTCGGCTCGAAATTTGGGCACACCCATACTCACCTCAGCATGCTTCACTTCACCGTCCAACACGCAGGCTCTCGCTTGTCTTATGCCCGATGCGGTCTCTATGGTCAAATCTGTCTTGCCAACCATACTTCCCTCGATGGCATACTTGGCGAAACATCTCAGTCCGTTGCCGCAGGCCTCTGCTTCGGATCCGTCGGGATTGAAAATTCGCATCTTCAGGTCAGCTATCTCAGAGTCGTGCACTGTTACCAAACCATCGGCTCCTACGCCAAAGTGGTGCCGGCACATAGTCTGAGCTAACTCCGCCCAATCTTGCGCGGTGCTTCTGGCGTCTAGCAGGATGAAATCATTTCCTGTGGCCTGGAATTTGGAGAACTCCATGTACTGTTGTTGCCTTGCCTCCTTGCTTTCCCGTGTGCCTGTCTATGTCCTGGCTCTAGAGCGACCTGCATAAGTCTACCACCTCTCGGGCGGATTCGCTCCCGGCCGCGTTGAACCAGCGGATTCTCTTGTCACCAAGACGAAACCAGCCGTACTGATGACGGGCCATGCGGTGGGAGGCAAATTTCATCTGCTCAACGGCACAGGGACTCTCAAGTTCGCCTTGCAGAAACTGGCCTATCTGTTTGTAGCCAATGCCAGACATGCAGGGCAGGCTAGAGCCATAGCCCCGTTCCAACAGGCCCTTCACTTCCTCGACCAATCCCATCTTCATCATTCTATCAATGCGACGATCAATTCTTCTGTACAATTCACTTCTTTCAAGGGTCAGACCGATGATGAGGGTGGGAAAGCCTGGCCCGTCACTACGCCACAGTAACAGTGAGGGAGGCTGCTTCGTGGCATGGTATATCTCAAGGGCCCTTATCACACGGCGTATGTTCCTCGGATGGATCCTACTCGCTGCCTGACTATCGATCCCCCGAAGTTCTCTATAGAGTACGTAGCCGCCTTCCGCCCTTGCCCGGGCCTCGA
>DAOUEN010000115.1:0-2771 GCA_034430415.1 Dehalococcoidia bacterium | reverse complement strand
GGCTACGAGAAGGAGCATCCCAACGTCGAAATCGACCTTACGTTTGCAGGACGCGAGATCCTGACCAAGCTGCAGACTGCGCTCTCTGCCGGCACGAAGGTGGATGTGGTTGAACACGAAGGACCTCCCATGCGTGGCTCGCTTGTCAAGAACGGCCTGGCGCTGAGTATGGAACCTCTTCTGAAGCAAAAAGCTTACGATGCTGATGTGAACTGGGAGGACACTTTCATGCCTGGCTCCGTGGACTTGCTAAAGGGCGCCGATGGGCAGCGCTACTTCATTCCGTATGACCCGTTAACCACCGGTTTCTTCTACGACCAACGTGTCTTCGACAGATGTGGGATTACAGAGATGCCCGAAACCTGGGATGAGTTCCTTAGCCTGTGTGAGAAACTGAAGGACTGCGGCATTGCGCCGCTGACTCAGGATTCGGGATCTTCTATGTACAACGGTTGGTGGTTGGTTCACTTCAGCGAGAAGCTGCTGGGGCCTGGTGGACTCTTGGCAGCTTGTGAGGATCCAACAGGCGCCAAGTGGGATGATCCTGCGTTCCTGAAAGCGGCCCAGATGGCGCGGTCGGTGTGGGAAAAGGGATACGTCATCGAGGGCGCCGAGGGCTTCACCTGGCCCGCGGGCCAAATAGAGCTGGCCGTAGGCAACGCGGCAATGGAGTTGCTTGGCACTTGGTTGCCCAATGAGGTCAGGGATTCAGCAGATCCTGACTTTGTCTGGCGTTTCTTCCCATTCCCCGAGATAGAGGGCGGAAAGGGCAAGCGCACAGATATGGAGTTGTTCCCAATGGGCTTCGTCGTGTTAAAAGATGGATCTCACCCTGACATTGCTGCTGACTTTGTACGCTTTGTCACGAGCAAGGAGAACCAGACCCTCTTTGTGGAAGAAAGCATGAACCTCTCTCTACACCGGGACGCTCCGGCACCTAAGGAGTTGGAGGATCCGAGCGAGTGGTTCAAGAACGCCACGACGATCTGGCAGTTCTATGATGGGGTCTTGAACGAGTATCCCGATTACTACGCCAACGTGCTGCTGCCATGGTGGGACAAAGTCTTCCTGGGCGAGATCACGCCAGAAGAGTTCACCGGGGGCATCAAAGAGGCAACAATCGAGTACTGGGAGACTCACTAAGGCTAGTGTAAGGGGGCAAGCTACGCTTGCCCCCTTACACTCTCTCACTGCGGAATGCTTTCGTAATTGGGGACAGCCCCAAGGTTGCAAGCTAGATCATCGGAATAAGACAAGCGACTATTTTGGGAAACTTGCCAGGGGATGCGAGCAATGAACAAGAGAGAGAGGGTGGTAGCGGCCATCACCCATCAACAGCCGGACCAGGTGCCCTGGAGAATTGCGCTGTCGGACCCAGCACGAGCCCAGGTTGCTGAGTACTATGGCGATGAGGGTCTCAACGACCGGCAGATCTTCAGTCAGTGGGTCGGCGACCACATGACGGTTGTTGTACCGTGGGAGATAGGCTTTCATGAGCTTGCTGAAGAGGTTGAGCCCGGCCTCTGGCGTGATGGATGGGGTGTCATTTGGGATACCCGAGGTGCATACGGAGAGGGATCGTGGGGGCGCCCACTCAACTGTGTCTTGCCTGAGCCGACCCTCGTTGATTTCAGCTTGCCTGACCTGGTCCCTGACGCATTCTCTCACTACCCACAGTTCATCGAGAAAAACCGGGAGTACTTCATCATAGCCATGGTAGGACAGCTTTTTGAACCGGCCTGGGCATTGCGGGGAATGGAGAATCTGCTCAGGGACATGGTCTGGAATCCGAGCTTTGTGGATGACCTGCTGGATACCCTTATGAACCACTACCTGGGAATCATAGATCAAGTCGTGCAATATGACGTCGATGCCTGCCACATCGGTGACGACTGGGGTTGGCAGCAGGGGCTGCTCATGGGAGCGAAATATTGGCGGAGGTACATCAAACCCCGCATGGCTAGGATGTTCGCGCGGATCAAGGAGGCGGGTAAGTTCGTGACCCTGCATTCTGATGGGGACGTGAGCGCCGTTTTTGATGATCTGATAGAGATTGGACTAGATGTCTATAATCCCTTCCAGCCAGAAATAATGGATGTCTACGAGATGAAGAGACAGTATGGCGATAGGCTGTGCTTCTGGGGAGGCATCGGTCTTCAGAGCATTCTCCGTTTCGGTACCCCTGAAGAAGTGAGAGAGAACGCACAGCATATGATCCGGGAGATTGGAGCTGGGGGGGGATATATCCTGGCCCAAGCCCATCCTGATGGTATCCTGGCGGATTGTCCACTTGATAACATTGTGGCCCTGATCGAGACGGTGAAGGCTCAGTAGAACATCATAACTATAGCAATGAACATATGGAGCGGTCAAATGTCCAATCTGGGGAATTTATCCCAGGCTATCATAAATGGGATTGTTAGCAGTGCGAAGGAGTTAACGCAGGCAGCTTTGCGCGAAGGCCTGAAGCCAGAGGAGATTCTTGATGAGGCTCTGGTACCCGGTATGGAAGAGGTGGGCCGCCGCTTCAGCAGGAACGAGTTCTTTCTACCTGAGATGCTTGTAGCTGCCCAGGCCATGCTTGCTGCTTTGGACGTGCTCAAGCCGCTTCTTACCGAGAGCGACGTTGAGCCCATGGGCACCGTGGTACTGGGCACCGTCCAGGGTGACTTGCACAACGTCGGCAAGGATCTGGTAGGGATGATGCTGGAAGGGGCTGGCTTTGAAGTGATTAACCTAGGTGAGGACGTCTCGCCGGAGAAGTTTGTGGA
>DAOUEN010000114.1:0-12051 GCA_034430415.1 Dehalococcoidia bacterium | reverse complement strand
ACAGGCCTACGAAGCCAAGGATACGTTTCATTGGCGTGCTGTAGGAATTGCTGTGCTCTGCGCCGAATAGCATTGCGGGCAGGCGAACAAGAAGGCGTCTGAGCCAAGGCTCCTTTCTACTGACTATATCCGGTGGTGTCGTTTCTGTGCAGGCTACCAGATAATGAGCTACGGAGTTGTGGATCTCCTGCTTGTATGAGGTATAAGGGCGAAAGAGAGACTCAGCGGGGAAAGCCTGGCGGTCAATCTCGGATACTTGAGGAATGTCCGCATCCCCCATTGGGCGAATAATGTAGTCTGCTTTCTCCACCAGACAAGATTTTATCATAGCTGACTGCTCAGGCGTATTGCCTCACGGGTAGCCTTGCTGCAATAATTAGGCGACTGAACCATGAAGGACTCGTTTGACCTGCACACTCAGATAGCGCCCCGTCATCCTACAGGCTTGCTTCTGGACAACCCGGTGATGACTGCCTCAGGCACCTTTGGCTATGGCGCAGAGTATGGCGAGCTTGTGGACATACAGAAGCTGGGAGCGATCATTTGTAAGGGCATTACCCTTTTGCCCCGGAAGGGCAACCCGCAGCCACGGATCGTGGAGACAAGCTGTGGCTTGCTCAATTCTGTCGGCTTGGAGAATACCGGTGTTGACGAGCTGATTGCGGAGAAAGCGCCCGTATGGTCTGGATGGCAGGTGCCAGTTATCGTCAATGTTGCCGGCGAGACGTTTGACGAGTACGTCAGCGTGGTGAGCAAGTTGGAAGGCGTTTCGGGTATTAGTGGCATTGAGCTCAACATCAGTTGCCCCAATGTCTCAGCGGGAGCGATTGAATTCGGAACGAATGCCAGGCTTGCCGCTGAGCTAGTCGCTGAAGTCAAAGGTGCGAGTAGTCTGCCAATCATGGTGAAACTGAGCCCTAATGTGACTGACATCAGGGAGATCGCCCTGGCGGTGGAGGGTGCCGGAGCCGATGCAGTGTCTCTTATCAACACTGTAAGGGGAATGTCGATTGATACTGGGACAAGAAGACCTGGTTTGGGATATGTTACCGGGGGCTTGTCAGGCCCTGCTGTCAAGCCCATAGCCCTCTACATGGTATACCAAGCGGCGAAGGTTGTGCATATCCCCTTGATAGGCTGCGGTGGCATCAGTAGCGCTGTGGATGCGTTGGAGTTCATCATGGCCGGGGCCAGCGCAGTTCAGGTCGGCACAGCCAATCTGACCCATCCCGGAACGTCTCTCGATGTATTGCAGGGCATACAGGATTTCATGAGGAAACAGGAGATTGATGATTTGAGCTGCCTGGTCGGCATTGCTCATCGGGGGGCGCAGTAGATATTCCTGCGTTGTATGATGCCTACGCGGCTTGTAGTTCCTTCTCGATGTACTCGATGATGTCACCTGTTGAAGTTCCGGGGCCGAAGACTTCCCTTATCCCGATTTGCTTCATGGCTGGTACATCGACTTCAGGTATTATGCCACCGGCAAGGACCAGAGTGTCTCCCTTTCCCTCGTTCTTCAGTCCTGCCATTACGATTGGGAAGAGTTCCAGGTGTGCACCAGACAGAATGCTCAGTCCGACGACATCTACGTCCTCTTGAACAGCTGTTGCCACAATGGTCTCTGGAGTCTGCCGAATGCCGGAATAGACTACTTCCATGCCGGCGTCGCGCAGGGCTCTGGCTATCACCTTGGCGCCGCGGTCATGTCCGTCTAGGCCAAGTTTGGCAATGAGAACTCGGATTTTCCCTTTTCGCATAGGTTCCTCTCCTCTCATTCTCAATCTTTCTGACAGAGCTCAACGAGTACTCCGCTTACTGACTTGGGGTGGATGAAGGCTACCATGCCTTCCACACCGCGGCGCGCTTTCTTGTCGATGAATTCAACGCCTTTGTCAGCCAGGGAAGCGATTTCTCGGTCGATGTTGTCGACGTCAAAGGAAATATGCTGCACGCCCTCACCCCTTTTCTCCAGAGCTGCAGCCATTCTGCTGTCAGGGAGCGGTTCTAGAAGCTCTATGTTGGGGCCACCAGCGAAGCTAAGCATGCCAACCTTGACTCCTTGTTCAGCTACAACTTTGACCTCTGTTAATGTGGCACCAAAGAAGTCCTGGTAGATTTTGGCAGATTCATCCAGGTTCTTGACCAGAACACCTATGTGACCAACTTGCTTTGCCATCTCCGTACCTCCTTGTCGTCTGCTGTTCCCCTTGTGTGCCTGGGCTGCATTGACCTGCTCTGCAACGGCTCTGGTCAGAAGGCCAAGAATTCCTTCTGAGTACCGAAAATCTTGCGCAACGTGTCACTCATCTCTCCTATGGTGGCGTAGGCCTCTACGCATTCAAGCAAAGCTGGTATCGTGTTGTCATCGCTCCGGGCTACATCCGCCAGTCCTTTCAGGACCCGCTCGACCCTAGTGTTATCACGGTCGCGCTTGACTTGAGCCAATCTCTCTTTCTGTTTTCGCTCCACCTCCGGATTGACCCGGAGCATGTTTGTTATCTTAGCGTAGTCGGAAACGTACTTATTCACACCGACAATCACCTGCTTGCCTTCTTCGATCATCTTCTGGTACTTATACGATGCGTCCTGTATCTCTCTTTGCTGGAATCCCTGCTCAATGGCGGCTACCGCGCCGCCGAGGCTGTCAATCCTTGCGATGTATTCGGAGGCCTTCTCTTCTATCTTGTCGGTGAGATACTCAATGTAGTAGGAACCTCCCAGGGGATCCACAACATCGGGTATGCCGCTTTCATAGGCTATGAGCTGTTGGGTGCGTACGGAAAGTGTGGCAGCTTCCTCGCTGGGAGTGGCGTACGCTTCATCGTAGGAATCGGTGTGTAGTGATTGTGTGCCCCCAATGGTTGCTGCCAGCGTCTCTATGGTTGCTCTCATGATGTTGTTCATCGGCTGCTGGGCCATGAGGCTTACGCCGGCGGTCTGGGTGTGGAAGCGGAGCATCCAAGAGCGCGGGTCCTTGGCTTTGAACCGCTCCCTCATTATCTTGGCCCAGAGGCGCCGTGCAGCTCTAAACTTGGCGATTTCATCCAAGAAGTTGATGTGGCTATTGAAGAAGAACGAGAGCCTGGGGGCGAAACTATCCACGTCGAGCCCGGCGTCAATCACTGCCTGGACATAGGCAATGCCATTGGCCAGAGTGAAGGCGACCTCTTGCACTGCTGTGGAACCTGCTTCTCTAATGTGGTAGCCGCTGATGCTGATGGAGTTCCAACGCGGCACGTTCTTGGCACAGTAGGAGATTATGTCGGTGGTTAGGCGCATCGACGGACGGGGAGGGAAGATGTAGGTGCCTCGGGCAATGTAGTCTTTGAGGGTATCATTCTGAACCGTGCCTGTGAGTTGGGCTGGTTCAACTCCCTGCTTCTTGCCAAGGACGACGTACATGGCAAGGAGAATTGGAGCTGTAGCGTTTATGGTCATCGAGGTGCTTACCTTGTCCAGAGGAATGTCCTGAAAGAGTATTTCCACATCCCGAAGAGTGTCTATGGCCACACCTACTTTGCCTACCTCGCCTCTCGCCAGCGGATGGTCTGAGTCGTAGCCTATCTGTGTGGGCAGGTGAAAAGCGACAGATAAGCCCGTTTGCCCCTCTGCTAGGAGCTTCTTGTAACGTTCGTTAGTATCCTCGGCAGTGCCAAATCCGGCATATTGACGTATTGTCCATATCCTCCCTCGATACATGTTGGGTTGGAGCCCGCGGGTGTAAGGATATTCGCCCGGGTATCCCAATTCCCTGCTGTAGTCAAAGCTTGAGATGTCTTCGGGCCCGTAGAAGGTGTCAATCTCTATTCCCGAGGTGGTTTCGAATTGCCCCTGGCGTTCAGGATAACGCTTCAGTACCGAAGCCAATGTACCGTCACGCCACTCCTGTTTGTTCTCACTTGCCATGCTGGTTCCCTCCCTCTGGTCACCTGTCGACGTTATGGACTGTTCGCGGGTTATTTTATCACAAGAGGATTGATCGATGTTCTCTTGCTGGTGTGGCGCGCCCTACGAACAATAGCCAAGACCCATGGTCTTGGCTATTGTTCTGCTACACGGAAGTTGGAAATAGCTTCTCTACTTCTTGTCGGGGTTTGCTCTGCTAATGAATGGAGTCACCATGTCGATGGGCAGGGGGAAGATTATGGTATTGGTTCTCTCTGTGGCAATACCGGTCATCGCTTGCAGGTAGCGAAGCTGCAGCGCTATAGGCTGGGCAGCCATGACTTTGGCAGCCATAGCCAGCTTTTCGGCTGCCTGAGATTCACCTTCGGCATGAACAACCTTGGCTCGTCTGTCTCGCTCGGCTTCAGCCTGAGCTGCCATGGCCCGCTGCATTGTCTCTGGCAATTCCACATCTTTGACCTCCACCATGCTTACCTTTATTCCCCAGGGATTCGTGCCTTCGTCAACCACCGTCTGTATCTTCTCATTGAGCCGCTCTCGATGAGCTAGCAGTTCATCCAGCTCAGATTGTCCCACGACATTGCGCAGGGTAGTGGCAGCAAGCAAAGAGGTTGCCTTGATGTAGTCGAGCACCTTGAGAATGGCGTCGGCTGCGTCGACCACACGGAAGTAAATGACGGCATCAACTGTAACGGTGACGTTGTCCATGGTCATACACTCTTGCTGAGGGACATCCATAGTGATCACGCGAAGGTCAACCCGTCTGATGCGCTCGATGAATGGTATAATGACAACTAGCCCGGGACCTCTAAGCCCCACGAACCTGCCCAAACGGAAAACGCCTCCCCTTTCGTACTCCTGAACGATCTTCAGCGCTGCTGAAAGAATCATTATCACCGCTAGTGCGATGATGAAGTAAACGATCCAGCCTAATTCCATATTATTCGTCCTCCTTTTCTTTTCTCCGGACCCATAGTCTCAAACCTTCTACCTTCGTTATGATCACCTCCTCTCCAGATCTTATCCTGTTGCCTTCAGCGATGGCTGTCCAGAGCTCACCTTCAGCCAGGACCGTCCCCCTGGGATTGAGGGCCGTGTGTGTTTGGGCCACTTTCCCTATCATCTCTTCCGTGCCGGTGGATAGCTTCCGCCGCTGACTCCTAATAACGGCGAAGATGCAGAAGACGAAGAAAGCGCCCATCAAGATTATGCCTACGATGAGTGGCTCCCTCATTTGGCTTAGTTCCATATGCAGCATACTCCTCTCTCTACTATTTCCTAGATTTCCTCGCCACCCATAGCTTCAAGTCCTCTACCCTGGTTATGATCACTTCTTCTCCTGGCGCTATCTTCTCGTCTTCGGATGTGGCTGTCCACAGTTCGCCCTCCGCCGAGACTGTGCCTGTAGGGTCCAAGGGTGTTTTGGCTCTGGCCGGTCTCCCCACCATGCCCTCGGCACCGGTAGCCTTGCGGCGCCTCTGGCCTCGAACGATAGCACCTATGACGAAAATGGCGAAGGCGGAGACGGCAACTGCTATTCCGGCAATCAGGCCGCGGTTGACTTCTATTCCCGGGCTATGGCTGAACAGCATCAAGGATCCAAAAACGAAAGACGTCACGCCTCCAGCAGTCAGCAGGCCAAAGCTGGTGGTGAAATACTCGGCGACGAAAAGCCCGACAGCCAGCAGTATGAGCGCTGCACCTCCCCAGTAGGCGTTCAATACTCCTAGAGAATAGAAGGCCAGGAATAAGCTGATGCCACCAAATACCCCGGGAAATATCAGCCCCGGACTAGAAATCTCCGTGATGAGTCCGATGGTGGCCAGAGTGAATAGCACGTAGGCGATGTTAGGGTCGCTGATAACCTGCAATAATTTCTCAACGGCGTTCATCTCATTTCTGGTCGTTTCGAAGCCTTCGCCGCCAACGTCAAGGGTGACCTCTTCGCCATTGGCCAAGGTGAGTTCCCATCCGTCGACCTGAGAAATGAGACTCTCCAGAGTGTCGGCCCGCAGGTCAATAAGGTTGGCCTCCAGTGCGTCGACATCAGTGAAGGACTTGCTTTCCGTCACGGCAAGCTCAGCCTCCTTCATGTTGCGACCCCGGTCTTCCGCTATGGTTCTCATCCACTTGGCTGAGAACTCGGTTATCTTCTTCATCTGATCTTCCGGTATCTCCTGCTCTCCGGCGGACACCGGATGGGCTGCGCCAATGGTAGTGCCCGGGGTCATGGCGGCTATGTGAGAGGACAAAGTGATGAAAGTCCCTGCTGAAGCCGCCCACGCTCCCTTGGGAGAGACGTAGACTATGATGGGCACGTTGGCGTTCATGATTCTCTGCACTATGTCCTCTGTTGTAGTGAAGAGTCCTCCTGGCGTGTTCAACTCGATAACGCAGGCGGCGGCGTTTTCCTCCTCGGCATGTTGGATGCCGCGGTCGATGTATTGAGCTATCACCGGCACGATGGTCCCTTCAACGTGGAGGACTTCGATCCTTGGGCTGAAGGCGCTGGCCGGACTGCCTGCTAGAGCTGCGGTCAGTACGAGGCCAAGCAGGATAAGGAAGGAAATCCGGAGTAGGACTCTACGCATTATATACCGACCTTTGGGTAATTATAGACTACGGAATCGAAAGGAACAAACTTGAGACGATGCTTTGTCGCCTGGTGTGATGCTGGGCGAGATCAGGGGGAAAGGGCCTGTGTGAATCAGCGACATGGATTGCTCCTGACAAGGGCGTCAGTGTGTCAAAGGTGATATCGTATCGAAGTACTGAACGTGGACGTCTCATTGAAGGGAAGGGTAGCTTGGTGTAGAATTAGGCGAAATCCGGCAGGTGAATATGGAAAACCAGAAGTGTAAGGGAATGAGAGACCTGCTTCCTGACGATATGCTGCGCTTCCGCCATATCGAAGATGTCTTCCGTGATTGCTGCCGCAAATGTGACTATCAGGAGGTGAGAACACCGACGCTGGAGTACCTGCATCTCTTTACCGCTGTAGGAACTCTCACCCCTAGCATGTTGGGCAAGGTGTACTCCTTTCTAGATTGGGATGGATGGAGTGGGGAAAGGGTCGTTCTGCGCCCGGATAGCACTATCCCTGTCGCTAGGCTCTACGTGGAGAACTTGAGCGAGCATGAACAAGCCAAGCTCTTCTACGTTAGCAATAGCTTTGTTTTTGAGGGAACCGGCAGGAAGGACCGAGAGCGCTGGCAGTGCGGCGCTGAGTTTATAGGTGGCGTCAAGCTGGCAGCGGATGCAGAGACCATCTCACTAGCTGTGGAGGTGGTGAACAGACTCGGCCTGAGCGATGTTAGGTTGCAGTTGTCGCACGCTGGTCTGGTCAAGGCACTGATCAGAGAACTGAACCTCGGAGCTGGCGAGGAGGCCGAGGTAATCGGCCGTATCCTGGATGGAGACTGGGAAGCGTTGTCTGAAGCGAAGTCGACCAGGGCTGAGCTGGACAAGTTTCTATCTCCTCTGCTCAACCTGAGAGGGAAGTCAGGGAGTTTCCTGCGAAACGTGAGAGCCTTGTCTCCCACGGCCTCCGCAGGCTTCAAGTCGAGTCTGGATGATTTCATAGGCATCGCTACGTTGCTGGATGACTTGGACTGCGACTATGAAATTGATATCACGGCGATACGGAGTTTCGAGTACTATACTGGGGTTTGCTTTCGGTTACTATCCGACGATGAGACAATAGGTGGGGGAGGGAGATACGATGATCTGATCCCGCTCATGAGCGGAAAGAGCACTCCTGCTTGCGGATTCGCCCTTTATATTGATCCCATAATGAGGTTGTTGTCGTACAAAGGAGAGGGCAGGTCCAGAGTACTGATTGTGGGCGAACGACCTGTCCCGGAGACAGTAAAGGTATGCTTCACACTCGCTAAGTCGCTTCGCGACGTGGACTGTGTGGCAGAAGTCGACTTCCAAAGGCGGGAGTCTTCGGGTTATCGCTGGGTTGTCTCGGTTTCGGGGGAAGATGCGCCCAAATTTGCTGTCACTGATTTGGAACGAAAGGAACAGCAGAATGTGTTCTCTCCGGCGGCAGTTCTCAGTATTGTGAGCGGGTAGATTCCATCCGTGAGGCATCAATCGAACTCGGTCAGGCTTGCCCTTCCTAAAGGCAGGTTTCTGTCGCCTACGGCTGATTTGCTGAACGGGATTGCGCTGGGCTTCGAGGACTATGACAGTGGGGCGAGGCGGTATCGTCTCCAATCCCCGAGCTATCCTTTTCTCTCGGCCAAGGTCCTCCAGGAAAGAGATATCTGCGTACAGGTGGCCGTAGGCAACTATGACCTGGGAATATGCGGCTCGGACTGGATTGAGGAGCTTCAGGCAGGCTATCCTGCGAGCACCTTGGTGAGATTACTCGGGCTCAACTATGGCGAGGGCAGCCTATATCTCGTGGCTAGCTGTCACTCAGGCATATCCGGTGTCGGCGATCTTGTGAACCGGCAAGGCAGTTGGCGCATAGTGAGTGAGTACTCCAATTTGACTCAAGCCCTCACTTCGAACCTGAGGTTGAGGAGTTTCAGGATCTTTCCGGTATGGGGAGCAGCAGGGGCCTATCTTCCAGAAGATGCCGACCTCGCTGTGCTGTGGGCAAGGAATGAGAAAGAGGTAGAGTCCCAGGGCTTGTTTCCCCTCATGGAGTTGTTCCCGGTGCAGGCCTTTCTCATTGCTAACCGTGATCAGTTGGAGAACAAGGATGTCAGCCCAATACTGGGTTGCTTTGGGCCCAGCACTATCTCCAGGCCCCGAACTGTTGTCCCAGGCAAGCCGAGTTTGGCGACGAGACCAGCCACTTCTCTTTCGCAAGGGCAAGAGAAAGGGGTCAAACTGGCTTTGCCTGATGGCCATCAGAAAGCGCCTACTTCCCAGTTCCTGGAACGAGCGGAGCTCAAGATAGAGGGGTATTCAGGTAAGACATCGGAGCGCCGCCTTTCCGCCGACCTAGAGTGGATGAGCATTAAGGTCATCCGGCCGCAGGATATGCCCCTGCACGTAGCTAACGGCAATTTTGACCTGGCCGTAACTGGAAGAGACTGGCTACTGGAACACCTGTATCGTTTTCCATCGAGCCCGGTAAGAGAATTGCTCGATCTAGGCTTTGGAAAAGTGAAGATTGTGGCGGCGCTGGCTCAGGAGACATCCGTGGCCGATATCGCTGACTTGAGGGCGCTTGTTCAAGCTGGCAAGCTCAGTCCTCTTAGAGTAGCCTCGGAATATGTGAACATCGCTGACAAATACCTCAGGGACAATCATATTAGTTCGTATAGGCTGATACCGACCTGGGGAGCCAGTGAGGCTTTCCTACCTGAAGATGCTGACTTGCTCATAGACAATACCCAGACGGGAAAGACATTGGCTGAACACAACCTGAGAGTCATTGATGTTCTCTTGAGATCGTCAGCCTGCCTGATCGGAAACGAACACAGCATCAGTTCTCCTGACAAACGGGGAAAGATAGAATCTGTTGTGGCTATGCTCCGGAGAGGGCTAGAGTGAAAAGGGTCGAAGGGTTCAGTAAAGCGAGACTGCTGCTGGACAGAAGGGACTCCCTGGAGTCGTTCAAGGCCTCGCCGGAGATTGCTGCGCGGATAAGACTTACCTTCGGCGAGGACCTTTCTCCTCAGGAGGTGGTCAGAAGGATCATCAGCGATGTACGCAAAAGGGGTGACAAGAGCCTTTTCGACTACGCAAAAGAGATAGACGGGGTCGAGCTTGACTCGCTGGAGGTACACAGGGGAGAGATCTCGGCAGCCTATGCCATGGTGGATGATGAACTCGTTGCAGCGCTCAAACTGTCGGCCAAGAGGATAAGGGATTTTCACCTTGCCTGCGAGTGTAGGAGTGGCATCGAATGCCTCAGCGAATGCCTGTGGATAAGAGTCCAGCCGCTGGATAGGGTAGGGATATATGTTCCCGGCGGCACTGCTGCCTATCCCTCCACAGCGCTGATGACAGCCATACCCGCCCAGGTGGCCGGAGTGGGGGAGGTTGTCATGGTCTCACCACCTGGTAGGAACGGTAGTGTCGCAGCTCCTGTGTTGGTAGCAGCGGATATCGCTGGGGTCCAGCGTGTCTTCAAGGTTGGCGGGGCTCAGGCGATAGCTGCCTTGGCTTTTGGCACGGAGTCGGTGCCCAGAGTGGACAAGATCTGTGGTCCTGGTAACATTTTTGTGACTCTGGCCAAGAAGATGGTCTATGGCTCGGTAGCCATCGATGGTCTCGAGGGACCGAGCGAGATCGTGATTGTGGCTGACGAAACTGCCAGCCCCACTCTCTGTGCCGCCGACCTTCTGGCCCAGGCCGAGCATGATCCTCTGGCCTCCGTTGTTATGGTTACTACCTCCTCCGGGCTGGCCGACAGAGTGGAAGCAGAGATCAGACTCCAATTGCCTGTACTTGAAAGACGTTCTGTCATCAGCCAGGCAATTGACAAGGGGATGATAGCGCTGGTACATGACCTTGATGAAGCTATCGAATTGGTGAACATCTTTGCGCCAGAGCACGTTTCGCTGATGGTATCCGGGGCCTCTGCTCTTGTACCCAGGATCCGCCATGCCGGTTGTGTTTTCGTTGGCGAGGACTCGCCGGTGGTGTTGGGCGACTACGTTGACGGCCCCAGCCATGTGTTGCCGACAGGGGGCAGTGCCCGGTTCAACTCACCTCTGGGCGTTGGGGATTTCCTGAAATCTTCGAACATTGCTGCTTTGGACAGGGCTACTATGAATGAGCTAGCTCGGGCGGCCATTGCAATAGCTAGGGCTGAAGGGTTGGGTGCACATGCTCAGGCGATAGAGAAAAGGCTGAGTGGAGGCCAGGCAGAGGTCAACAAGAGAGGATGAGCAAATAGAATGGACGCGGAAGAACTGATAAGACCTGGCTTGGCAGCAATGGAGGGTTATGCTGCTATAGAACCGATAGAAGTCTTGGAGGAACGCGTTGGGAAGAGGATAGTGAAACTTGACGGGAATGAGAACCCTTATGCTTGCAGTCCAAAGGTCTATCAAGCACTGGCTGACTATTCCTACTATCATATCTACCCTGATCCATCGCAAGGGGTGTTAAGGCAAGCTCTGGAGCAATACACTGGATTGGCCCGTGAACACATAGTCTGTGGCAATGGGAGCGACGAGCTCATTGACCTTGTGCTCAGGCTTTTCCTGAGACACGGGGATGAAGTTATCAACTGCCCGCCTACGTTCGGCATGTATCCTTTCTGCACGGGTGTCTGTGGGGGTGAACTGGTTGACGTCCCCAGGAAGGAAGACTTTGGCATCAACGTGCCTGCCATAAGGGAAGCCCTGAGTGGCAAGACAAAGGTTATCCTTGTCGCCTCGCCCAATAATCCTACTGGCAACACGGTTAGCGAACGAGAGGTTATGGAACTCGTTGATATGGGGAGAATCGTGGTGGTAGACGAAGCCTATTTCGAATTCAGCAACATGACGGTGGGGGAATTCGTACCCCAGCACCAAAACCTCGTGGTATTGCGCACCTTCAGCAAGTGGGCGGGGTTAGCTGGTTTGAGGGTAGGCTATGGGATTTGCCCGACGGAGATTGCCAAGTACTTGCTGAAACTCAAGCCTCCGTATAACGTTAATGTAGCGGCAGAGGCTGCTGTACTGGCCTCTCTGGCAGATCTGGACTACCTGCGCGCCAACACTACAAAGATCACCGCCGAAAGGGAGAGATTGTTTGCCAAGCTCAACGAACTGGAGTGGTTGAGGCCCTATCCGTCGGAGGCCAATTTTATACTTTGCTCGATACGTAGCCGGTCTAGCGACGGCGGGGAATCCCCTGCCAGGCGGGTCTGGCTTCGATTGAGCGCAGCAGGCATATTCGTCCGCTACTACAATAGCCCGGGACTGGAAGATTGCCTCCGAATCAGCGTGGGCAGGCCCGAGGACACCGATGTCTTGATTGAGGCCTTGAAAGGAATGGGCTAGGCTTTTGTTTGCGCCCCTGCTAATGGGGCGCTGGGCGTAAGCCCTATCTGGTTATCGCGAAGCGTAGAGCGGCGGTGCAGTCTCTGAAGGAGGTTAGTCATGGCTGATAGGAAAGCGAGAGTAGTCCGTGAAACTGCCGAGACGAATGTCAAAGTGGAGTTGAGTATTGATGGCAGCGGAC
>DAOUEN010000113.1:0-12598 GCA_034430415.1 Dehalococcoidia bacterium | reverse complement strand
AGGCTAGCTCGCCGTTTGTGCCGCCGGCAAAGAGTATCCCATCATCAACAAGGGTCAGCATATTGACTTCCGACAGGCCGGTATCTACCGGTTCCTCCTTCCAGGTACGTCCCCGAGTGGCGCTTTTGTCGACTTCGCCGCCGGGCAGAGCGACGTAGATGGTGTCCTCATCTTCTACCGCCAGGTCGACTATAGGCCCGGATGCATAGTGCCATTCCCACGCGTTGCCACTGGTGCGTGACAGCGCCATCAAGGTACCCCCCGCCTCCGCGGCATAGAGGGAATGGTTCTCATCATAGTCGGGGCTCAGTCTTAGGATGACCGTGTTCGTCGAGGTATCCATTGTCAGCAGACGATACCAGTGCCCATTCAGCGGGTCGCCGGCACTGCACCAGACACCTTCAGGACCATAGGTGCTGCTGGTGGTGGCAAAAAGGCAATCGCCATCGGGGGTTGCAGCGATGTCGGCAATCTGGATTACCGTGTCCAGAAGGCTCATCTGCCGCCATCTGTCGCCATCAAGGCTGGCCGACAGGCCGCTTTCGTCATGGGCAACACCGGCGACATCGGGGCTCTGTCCTGTACCGCAGTAAGCTATCTTGCCATCATCGGTCCAGCCGAGCCTGGCGTTGCCCGGGCCTGTAGGCGGCACGGTGGACAGGTCCCAGCTCGGGGATAGCTGAAAGGGCTCCTCGGTCCGCCGTACCTGGACGGTCATTGAACCGCCGACGGGGCTGGCATCGCCGGCCAACAATATTCCCGATCCCCTCGTTCCGTAGTAGGCGATGCTGCTTATGTCGATGGCGACGCCACCGTCGGCGTTCAGCCGGCGTGGGGTGATATCATCAAGCCAGTAAACATCGTCGTCCGCGTTCGGCTGGCGGTCATAAGATACAAGGACCTGGCGCGATGATTCCTCCTCACTGGAGTAGTCCGAGGGCAGGGCCAGTGATGAATGGATATAGGCAACACCCGGTGCATCGCCGCCTGTGGCAATCTCTGCCGGATAGCCATAGCCAGCGAAGCCATCCCAGTAAGTAACTCCTGCCGAGGCATCCCGCTCGCCGAGGCATAGCCAGGTCTTCTCACGGTAGGACGGAGTGAGAGCGACGTCGTTGCTCGTTGAGGCGACGACCAGGAGAGTGCTATCCATGCGGTAGTCGGGGGAATAAGCCAGCGCCGATACCTCTCCCCCCACGTGAGAAGGGTCAACGGCCAGGTCCTGATTCTGCCACGACGACCATATACTGCCTAACTGCAGTACCCACACCTGCCCGGTAGTGGTGTTGTTATCCCAGGTCGCCGTGCCAATGGCTATTTCTCTGTACGCTTTGCCATCCAGGGTGTACCCTGGGGATATGGCTATCGCCTGAATAGCGCCATCCAGAACGGGAACACCGGTATCATTCCACTCCTCGCCCCCGTCTGTGGACAGATACACTGCTGTGCCACCATCGGTGACCACTGCTACGGTGTCTGTTTCACTGGGGGCGATGACAATCCTGCTGGCGGGAAGCCCGGCCCCCGCATGGGCCAAGGTATCGCCGATCTCCTCCCAGCTTATCCCCGCATCAGATGAGCGGTAAACCCCGGAGAACGTACTATCTATGGCGTAGAGCGTCCCGCCGCTCCCAACGGCGATATCGCTGACCTCTGAGGGACTGACGACGGTACAGTCATACTCCCCGGGAACGTTTATGGGTGTCCATTCCAGCGCCGGCTCCTTTGCCTGTACAGGGGAGGGCGGCAGGACCGCGCATAATAGCAGTGCTGCCAGCGCCAGGCAAACACTCGTGGCTCTCATTCAGAGAGCAATTATACGGGCGAAATGTTAATTTCATGTTAAGTTAGATTTGTTTCGCCACATAACATGGGACTTAACAACTTCTTAACAATTCCCTGTCATACTGCTGGCGACAGCGTTTTCGTCTGGCATTGTCAATACGGGACAACATGAATAGAGGATAGGATAATGAGAGCATCATCAAAGGTGACATTGGCGATACTGTTGCTGTGTGGCATCGCCGTTGTGCCGCTGGGTTGTGCTTCTGAAGCGGACTCCGCAGCGAACCTGGAGGAACAGACGGTAACCGTGCAGCGGGGCGACCTAGTAGTGGAGGTGACTGCTGCCGGCAATCTGGAGCTATCACACACAGAGGATCTGGCCTTTGATATCTCGGGCACGGTAGGGGAAGTCATGGTGGAGGAGGGAGATTACGCGGAAAAGGGACAGTCAGTGGCGACGCTGGGCACCTCGGACTGGGAGGATGAGATAAGTACCCTGGAGCGGCAGTTGAGGAGCGCGGAGCGCGACTTGCTTCAAGCGGAGATAAATCTGGAGAATGCAGAAGATGCGCTGGAGGAGGCCGAGGAGGAGACCACCACTACTGTAACGGGGGATATCGTACGAAGAGAGATTGACTCCAGGGAGATAGACATGAGGGAGCTGGACGTAGAGCTTGCTGAACTGCGCCTGGAGGATGCTCAGATAGCACTGGGAGATGCCCAGGCGGATCTGGATGAGGCCAAGGGCAAAAGCCCAGTTGTTGCAGCACCTTTCGATGGTTTCATTGTCAGTGTCAATGTTGAGGGTGGTGACGAGGTGCTGGAGGGTACGATAGCGGTGGTGCTTGCCGACCCCAGCATGTTTCAGGCGAGCCTCATGGTCAGCGAGATGGACATCTTTCAGATAGAGGTTGGCGGAGAAGCCTGGGTAGAGGTGGATGCCGTGTCCGGGCTGAGGCTCCCGGCCAGTGTCGTTCATATCTCGCCCACAGCCACTATTCAGTCAGGTGTGGTGAACTACGAAGTCGAGGTCGAGGTCGAGTCACTCGAAGCGGTAATGCAGGAACGGCGAGAGGCGAGAGAGGCTACTTCTTCAGAGGAACTTCCCGAGCGCATACAACAAGCCATTGAAGCAGGCGAGATCACTCAGGAACAGGCTGAAGAAATGATGAACCGGATGCAGCAGGCGCAGGGGGCACAGCAGTGGCAAGCGCCAACGATGCTTCCCGAAGACTTCCAGCTCAGGGAAGGCCTGACCGTCACCGTGAGCATTGTGGTGGAGGAGAGGAGCGACGTGTTGCTGGTGCCCAACGGGGCGATTACCTCCCGGGGACAGCGAAGCTATGTCCAGGCAGTATCGCCGGATGGCACAATCGAAGAGCGCTCCATACAGACCGGCATCAGCGACTGGCAGTACACCGAGGTGACCGACGGACTCAGTGAAGGGGAAGAGATCATTGTTTCAGGGGGGACAGCTACTGCAACAGCAGCGACAGAGCAGCAAGGCCGACAGGGTGGAATGCTGATACCCGGATGGGGAGGGCCGCCCAGATGATACAGCTACGGAACATAACCAAAGTCTATCCCATGGGCCGAAGAGAGCTGACCGTGCTCAAAGGGATTAACATGAATATTAGGCAGGGCGAGCTGGTGGCAATTATGGGTCCATCTGGCTCAGGGAAAACAACCACGCTCAATCTCATCGGTTGTCTGGATAAACCGACATCGGGTAGCTATCACTTGGAGGGTAGAGAGGTCAGCCGCCTCGGCAGCAATGAACTGGCCTACATCAGGGCCCAGAAGGTTGGCTTCATCTTTCAGACCTTTAATCTTCTGTCACGGCTCACAGCATTGGCCAATGTTGAGCTTGGCATGACATACGCTGGCGGCGTTGACCGTCACCGTGCCATGGAGGCACTGGCCAAGGTGGGACTCTCTGAGCGAGTCAGTCATCGCCCAATAGAGCTTTCGGGAGGTGAGCAGCAGAGGGTAGCCATCGCCCGGGCTCTGGTCAAGAACCCCTCTTTGTTTCTAGCAGATGAACCTACCGGCCAGCTGGACAGCCGCTCCGGCGAGGAGATAATCTCAATCCTCACCTCTCTGCATGCGGAGCAAGGCATTACGCTGGTGGTGGTAACCCATGACCCAAACATCGCCGGCCACTGCCACCGCATAATCAACCTCAAGGATGGAGAGGTTGTTGCGGAGGAAAGTGCATGAAGAAGTGGCTTAACTTCTTGGCTACTGTCTGGCTTGGTCTAAGCACTCACAAGTTGCGGAGCTTTCTGACCATTCTGGGAGTGGTTATCGGCATCGCCTCCGTAATTACCCTGATGTCCGTCGGCAAAGGAGCTACAGCCAGCATACTGGAAAACATTCAAAGTATGGGCTCAGACCTGGTCAACATCAGGCCCGGTGCGCGTACGTTTGGCGGCGTCAGGGGCGCCGCCGCAAACACACTAACCATGGAAGATGCGGAGGCTATAGCCGACCAGGTCTCCTACATATCCTTGGTGGCTCCCACTTACTCCAGCAACCTCCATGTAGTCGTCGGCAGTGAGAACATGAACTCATCGGTAAGTGGAGTGACTCCGGAGTATTGGGAAGTACAGAATTTAGAGGTTGCCAATGGCGCTTTCTTCACTGAATATGACTATCAGCGGAGCGCAAAGGTAGCTGTGCTCGGCTCCAGCGTGAAGGAGACCCTCTTCGGAGACGACGACCCAATAGGGCAACGGATGCGAATGGGCAGCATTATCGTGACTGTCATCGGGGTTCTGCAGAGCGAGGGGGGAATGATGATGGGGCCTGATGACGCCATCTACATCCCGCTGACTGCCCTGCAGCAGACGGTGGCTCAGCCTCGAACCGCCCAGGCTGAACGTGTAGTATCGTCCATATCGCTGAGGATAAGCGACGAGGAACAGGCAGACTACGTAGTCGAGGAAATCACCAGCCTGCTCCGCGAGCGACACCGACTTGTGCCCGGTGCGGATGACGACTTCAACATTATGTCGATGCAGGAGATAGCCGAAACCATGCAGGAAACGACACAGACTCTTACAATTCTCTTGGGCTCTATTGCTGCCATTGCGCTGCTGGTAGGCGGTATCGGGGTGATGAATATCATGCTGGTATCGGTGCTGGAGAGAACCAGGGAGATAGGCATCCGCAAGGCGCTGGGAGCCAGGGAGCGGGATATATGGATTCAGTTTCTCGCTGAAGCAGCCTCACTGTCTTTTGCCGGTGGTATCATTGGCGTCGTAATAGGCTGGGCGGTGTCCTTCATAATAGACTACTCAGGACTAATGACAACCGTGGTCACTGCTGATGTAGTTATCCTTGCTGTTTCGGTATCGGTTGGGATTGGCCTGTTCTTTGGATTCTACCCCGCCTGGAATGCCTCCCGCCTGAACCCTATCGAAGCGCTGCGTTCTGAGTAGAGCCAGCCTTTTGTCTGCTCACTGGCGAGTGCATTTCTCGTAGCCCCCGATCCGGGGGATGAACCACTGCGAACGATCTGCTCTCCGAGAACCAGTCCAGCTGTAAGGGGGCAAGGTCAGAGGGCTGCCTTGCCCGGTGAAGGATGACTCCTCAAATGGCCTGCCGGCGCTCGCGCTGCGAGACGACAGGGCGGACTACCACGGGCTTTCCTTCTGCTTCAGAACAGCAATGAGGTCTTCTATAGGTATCGCGGCTAGGGTGAGGGTTTGGGTGGTTCCCTTGGCGCTGAGCCTTATGGCCAGCCTGGCAGCCGCTTCATTACTTGGAGCTTCGATTATGTTGACGAAGTCATACTGACCCAGGAGGGCATACTGAACCAGGGTCTTGACCCCCATGAATTCAACTTCCTTGTTGAGCTCCCTGAGCCTTTCGGGTTCTTCTTGGATGGCTTTTCTGCCTTCGTCGGTTAACGTAGTGAGCATAAGATACACGGACATGTTCACCTCCCCCTAGGTTGTCTTGGGGTATTGTATCAGTATTGCATGGTCACAATGAACCCCATTGCCTATCTTTGTTGCTGCCAGCAAGGCGAACTGGTCTCAGTTGCACCAGGGGGATTGGCAATGGGAGACACGGAGGTCAAGCAGGCAGGCGCCCCCCAGATCCTGAGGTCATACAGCCGGCAATGCTGTCAACTCCAAGTCAACAAGTGGTACAATTATTGGGGATAGGTCAACTCGCTATCAGAAGAGTAGCTGGCTGCCTGCCTGCGGTGATGTCTGGCGCCATCTTAGGTGGCTCACATTCTTCTACATGAAGTAGTAGGCATATTCCTGAGAAGGGGAGAACTGCATCATCTAGATAAGGAGGTATCCTTGTGCAAGGAACGCTTGCCCTGATAGATCAGATACTCGACGAGCACAACAGAATCCACCAGGACCTGCACAGCCTTGAGCGGGTGAGCAGTGACCTGGACGCGCTAGTGGAACTGGATTCAGATAGGACCAAGAGCTATTTTGTGGCCAGGACTCCTAACGGCAGAGGGAAGGGGCTCCAGCAGTGGCAGGACGCATTGGAGGCAATTGACAAAGGGCTGCGGGCTCACTTCCATCGGGAAGAGACATTGCTGTCGGAAGCCTTCCAGAAGCACGGGAACACTGAGCTCGCTTCAGCGCTCGATACCCTGCTGCGTGAGCATGACGACCTCAGAGACCGGGTCGCCCAGTTGAGGAAAGACGCTGCTGATCTGGCGGCGGGTGGACTGCGCGTTGAGGTATGGGAGGCGAATGGCTGGGGTATGCGAGTCAACATAGACAGAATACGTGCTCTCATTGAATCCCACGCTAGCAGTGAGCAGAGGCTGTTGAACACACTTCGGAGCGAGTTGCAGAAGGCGTAGCAGTTAGGAGGAAGACATATGCGCCTTCTAGTGGCTATTCAAGGATACTACGGACAGAGAATGGTGGATAACATCGGACGTCATTGTCCAGCTAACTGGGAAGTCCATTCCCATATGTTTCCGGCAGGACTACCAGCCATCATCGATGATCCTGGTGAATTCTTGCCCGGCAACTTGCCGCCCGTCGATTTGCTCATATCCCTTGGTGAGCAACCCGGCGTAGCTCAGATGATTCCAGATATGGTGAAGATGACTGGCGCCAGAGCAGTAATCGCCCCTGCCGACAACCGCGCGTGGCTGCCGTTTGGCCTGGCCAGACAGATTCAGCGCAAGTTGGAGTCCATGGAGGTTGATATGGCCTATCCCGTCCCCTTCTGTTCCTTGACAGAAGAGGATAGCCAAAGCCCGTATATCCGGGAATTCGCCAGGTATTTCGGCAGGCCCGAAGTGCATGTGGAGTTCTACCGGGATGATAGGCACAGAATAGGCAAAGTTGATGTCATTAGAGAGGCTCCCTGTGGTAGCACACGTTTTGTGGCTGAGGGTCTGCTTGGACTCTGGTTCAGGGATGCTGTGGAGAAAGCGGGGCTTCTGCATCACCAGTTCCCCTGCCTGGCAACAATGGCTGTCGACAGGGAGTTCCAAGACACCTTGATGCACCGTGCTGGAGCCATGATCAAGCAGGCAGTGGAGAAGCCCATCAAAGACGCCGGATTGGGCAAGAGTTCAGTCTAGGCGAGTACGATCAGCCCCTTTCCGGCCACATCCACCAAGGCCATAGTCGAGGCGTGTATCCGTTTGGCGTTCTCTATGTCGGCTTGGTGCGACATCGTGCTATACTGTGCCGACAATGAAGGAACTACTGTCCGGTAACGAGGCCCTTGCCCTGGGTGCTTATCACGCCGGCGTGAGAGTGGCTACTGCCTATCCGGGAACCCCGAGCACTGAGATACTCGAGTCCATAGCTCGGTTTGAGGACGTCTACGCCGAATGGTCAACGAATGAGAAGGTGGCTATGGAGGTGGCATTGGGGGCGGCCTATGCCGGCGTTCGGTCTCTGGTATCTCTCAAGCACGTAGGCCTGAACGTGGCCATGGACCCATTCATGGCTGCCTCCACCACTGGAGTCAACGCTGGGATGGTGGTGATCTCTGCCGACGACCCGGGAATCCACAGCTCTCAGAACGAACAGGATAACCGCCACTACGTCAGACTGGCCAAAGTGCCTTTGCTGGAACCCAGTGACAGCCAGGAAGCCTACGATCTCATGGCGTACGCGTTTGATATGAGCGAGGAATTTGATACTCCCGTGCTCGTGCGGAGCACTACCCGCATATCGCATTCGAAGTCGGTGGTTGATGTAAGTCGGCATCGCGTCCTGGCGGCCGCGCAGGTGGGTTTCCCTCGTGATGAGCGGAAATACGTCATGCTTCCGGGCCACGCCCGACTGAGGCGTCCCTTGATAGAGGAGCGCTTGGTGAAACTTGCAGCGCACGCCGAAGGTTCTCCTTTGAACAGTATTGAGTGGGGTGAGCGCAGTTTGGGGATAGTCACTAGCGGGATTGCGTACCAGTATGCTAGAGAGGTCTTCCCCAAGGCTTCGTTCCTGAAGCTGGGTATGACCTATCCCCTTGCCAAAGAGTTGGTTCGCCACTTCGCCTCACAGGTAGACAGAATGATAGTGATTGAAGAACTGGATCCGTTTCTCCAGGAAAACATTGAAGCTCTAGGGATAAAGGTCAGCGGCAAGGAATTCATCCCGAGGATCGGCGAATTGAACCCGTCCGTCGTAGAAGAAGGGGCCCTGAATGCTGGACTACTGGCCGGGACAGCGCCTCGGCAGAAGACACATGCAGGCTCGAAGCTGCCAAGACGACCTCCGTTGCTGTGCCCGGGTTGTCCCCATACGGGCATATTCTTTGTGCTCAGTGGCATGGGGAAGCGCCTCAAGCTGCCGGGGGCGAAGGACAGGTCGCTACGAAAGTCAACGCTAACCATCACTGGGGACATCGGTTGCTATACCTTGGCCACATATCCGCCGCTCAGTGCTATGGATACCACAGCCTGTATGGGCGCCAGCATTGGCCAGGCCCTTGGCATGAAGAAGGCTGGTGTGGACAACAAGGTTGTTGCTGTCATTGGTGATTCCACCTTCCTTCATTCTGGCATAACCCCTTTGGTGGATGCGGTGTACAACCAGGGACGGATAACGGTTGTAATCCTTGACAATGGGACGACTGCCATGACGGGTCACCAAGATCATCCTGGGACCGGGGTCTCGGCGCAAGGAAAAGAGACAGAAGCAGTGCATCTGGAGCAACTGGTCAGGGGAATGGGCATCGGCGATGTCAGAGTAGTGGACGCCTTTGATATGAAGGCTCTTAGGAGCGCCGTCAGGAGTTCACTGGATAGCGCCGCGCTTTCGGTCATCATAGTCCGTGGTGAATGTGCTGTCCATGTGCCCAGGCGTTCCGCACCCAGGATCGTCGACACCGAGAAATGTGATCAGTGTGGTACCTGTCTCTTGCTTGGGTGTCCTGCAATCCAAACTGAGAATGGACAGGTCTATATTGACGCCACCCTATGTGTTGGCGACTACTGCACCATTTGCCAGCAAATCTGTCCCCGGCAGGCGATAGGGCCAATAGTCGAAGAGTGAGGCCAAGAGTCGGGATGAACAACGTTGACATGCTTGTTACTGGAGTGGGGGGGCAGGGGGTCATTCTGGCCAGCGACATGATAGGTGAAGTCGCGTTAGCCAGCGGGTACGACGTGAAGAAGACGGATACCCTGGGTATGGCACAGCGAGGCGGTAGCGTGATAAGTAACGTGCGAATAGGCCAGAAGGTCTGGTCTCCACTTATCAGGGATGGTGAGGTAGACATACTGGTGGCTTTTGAAAAGCTGGAGGCGGCCAGGTGGGTGGACTACCTCAGGCCTGGAGCGGTGGCCATCGTCAATAACTATGCGCTTCCCCCGCTCTCGGTCAACCTAGGAAATGAGCGATATCCGGGCGATGAAGAAATTGTCGGTATTCTGAGACAGCGGGCAGACCGCATCTATTTCATCAATGGCACGGAGTCAGCCAAGAACTTGGGCAACGTCAGGACGCTCAACATGTACATGCTAGGATGCGCATCCCTGTTGTTGGCATTCGATGTTCAGATGTGGAAAGACTGCATGTCGCGGCGCATACGGGCGAATGTTCTGCAGATGAACACCGCGGCTTTTGACCTAGGCAGAAAGGAAGGCCTGGATGTCGATATCAGATAACGTTCTGAGACGTATGGAGGAGGGGTCGTGGATCAGGAAGATGTTCGAGGAGGGATCCAGCCTGAAGCGCCAATACGGCGAGGAGAACGTCTTCGACCTTTCTCTGGGGAATCCTGTGATGGAACCTCCCGTTGAGTTCGTCCAGGAGCTGAGGAGGCTGGCGGAGAACCCGTTGCCTGGTATGCACAGGTACATGGCCAACGCTGGTTATCCTGAGACGAGGATGGTGGTGGCAAGGCAACTAGCTCTGGAGACTGGCATCGAGTTCACGATGGACGATATCGTAATGACCTGTGGTGCCTCGGGGGCTTTGAACGTGGTGCTGAAGACAATACTCAATCCGGGCGAGGAGGTCTTGGTATTTGCCCCTTACTTTGTTGAGTATGACAACTACATAGATAATCAGGGTGGTGTTAGCAGGATTCTTCCAACAGATGATCAGTTCATACCAAGGCTCGATGTGCTCGAGTCCGCCATTACGGCCAAGACCAAAGCAGTTATCGTGAATTCCCCGAATAACCCCTCAGGAGTTGTGTATACGCAAGATCTAATACATCGGCTTGGAGGTCTGCTTGGCGAGAAGGAATCCCGGTACGGCACGCAGATTTTTCTCATCAGCGATGAGCCATATCGCAAGATCATATACGACGGGTTGAAATACCCGCCAGTCTTCAGTCATCATCCCAACAGCGTAGCCCTCACCTCTCATTCCAAGGACCTGGCCTTGCCTGGTGAGCGCATCGGCTACATTGCTGCAAATCCGGGATGTGGTCGGCATGACGAACTGATGACAGGGCTGATTTTCTGTAATCGGGTGCTGGGATATGTGAACGCACCAGCCCTCATGCAGCACGCAGTGCGCAAGCTGCAGCAGGTGAGCGTTTCAGTAACCGAGTACCAGAGGAAGAGGGATTTTCTTTATGGTCATCTCACCGAGATGGGCTATTCGGTCATCAAGCCACAGGGAGCTTTCTACATGTTCCCGAAGTCGCCGCTGGAGGATGATGTTGCCTTTGTGAAAGAGTTGCAGCAATGGAACGTGTTGACGGTGCCTGGCAGAGGTTTCGGCTCGCCAGGGTACTTCCGCATCTCCTATTGCGTCGAGGACGCGACCCTTGAAGGTTCCCTTGACGGGTTTCGCAAAGCTGCCTCAGAATCCAACTTGGGTTAGTCTTGCCAAGAGATTCGCTGTCCTATCTGCCGTATGAAAGTCGTTCTTGTATTGGGGTCTCTGTGGGCTGAGGGTTCGCCGCGCGGCGTAGCCGACTTTCGCGCCTGGAGTGAGGCCTTAAGTGGCAGGGATGTGCGGACAGGATGCGAAGAGGAGAGAAGACAATGTCGGACAACGTCGCCGAACTGAGAACCGGTGGAGAGAAGGAGCCTATTGGCGCCTTCTTGAACATGAGCCTGGTGGAGCTCAGGCCGGGCTACGCGAGAGTAGCCATGAAGGTGGTGCCTGAGTACCAGAACTTCAATGGCCTGGTCTTTGGCGGTATGATTATGGCGGTGGCGGACCAGGCGTTTGCCTACGCCTCCAATTCCATGGCTCGTCCCAGCATAGCTTGCCAGTTCAACATTCACTTCATCAGCAGCACGAGCCTCGGTGATGAACTGACTGCTGAGTGCTGGGTGGTCAGAAGCGGCCGACGAGTGGGTGTCTCCGAAATGACAGTAACCAACCAGGAGGGGAAGATCATAGCCAAGGCGACGGGAACGACCATTCCCATGACTGGGGCCGTCCCTTGAATGTCTTCTGTCCGACGTACAGAGCGAACAGATTGCTGGATGACGAAGAGCCCTCTTGTAGTTGACAGGATTGCCTTGACTTGGTAGACTGGTTTCACTCTGAGCGATGAATAGACAGATGGTCACTGCGACACTCAGCGTTGGCACGGCGGGCATATTTGTGTTCGTCTTTACTGAGCGCACATGAGTGCGCTTGGGAGGGTTATAACAGGCTAAGTAAACGGCTTAATCGGCGAAATTAGAGGTACCTCCTAAGCGGGAGGTACTTTTATTTTGTGGCAAGCAAGGTTTTCAAAATGTATGGTCGCGAGAGGGATCTGATGCTGGGCGAGGAAGTTGGCACAATCCCGCAGCTTATTAGTGGCAACTACGCAAAGTGGGCTGATCGGACGGCCATGTGCATGAAGAGATTCGGTATCTGGCAGCGGTATAGCTGGAAGGACTACTACGAAAACGTGAAGTACTTCTCACTCGGCTTGGTTAGCCTTGGGTTGGAACAGGGTGACGTGGTCTGCATTATCGGGGACAATGAGCCGGAATGGTTCTGGGGAGAGTTTGCCACCCAGGCAGCCGGAGGGATTGCTACCGGCATGTTCGTTGACTGTGTTCCCGCCGAGGTCAAATACATTGCCGCCCACTCTGGAGCTTCATTCGCCATAGTGAACGACCAGGAGCAGACTGACAAGTTTCTGCAAATCAAGGACGAACTGCCTTCTCTGAAGAAGGTCATCTACTGGGATCCGAAGGGCCTGAAGAACTACGGTGATCCCGTTCTCATGAGCTTCAATCAGGTAGTAGGGTTGGGCAAGGAATACGAGGAAAGACAGCCGGGCTTGTTTGAGCAAAACGTGAGTCAAGGCAGGGGAGATGACATTGCCTTTATCTACTATACGTCAGGGACAACCGGCTTGCCCAAGGGAGCTGAGATCACGCACCGGGCTCTGATGAATA
>DAOUEN010000112.1:0-3903 GCA_034430415.1 Dehalococcoidia bacterium | reverse complement strand
CCCCTTCGAGCGTCATTCAGAACGAAGTGAAGACCCCCGAAGGCGCTCATCTAGAGGCCTCGAGAAACCGCAGACCCTGCAATGCGTTCTGCCGACGGCGGCCCCGCAGAGTGGGCACTTCTCCTGTCCGCTGTTGGCTTGTGATATTTCTCCCACAACTTCGCGATAGATACGGTAGTAGGCGTAGTGCTCTTTGTTGATGAACCCTATGCCAGTTCTCTTTGTTGCTGCCTCGAACTCTTCGTCCGATACTCCGTTGCCAACCACCTTGTGAAGCTCGGTGGAGCCGGAGCCGTATTCTATGGCATCTTTTCCCCTCCACACTACTTCGGGTGGGATGAGATCCTCGAAGCTCTTTCTCAAAATGTATTTGCCAATGCCTTCACTGACCTTGAGGGTCGGGCTTATGTCCAGGGCAAAGCTGACAAGATCCTTGTCGAGGAAAGGTTGCTGTATCTGGATGCCCAGGGCCCGGCCAAGTTCGTTGGCTGAGAAATGCCAGCTCTTCGAGAGTCGCTTCAGGTACCTGTCCAGGTCTTTGGGGGACAGATCTGCCATGTAGGAGTATCCCGCAAATAGCTCATCGCTTCCATCTCCCGTCATAATCGAACTGATGTTGTCTTCCCGCGCAAGTCCGAGGGCGAAATACAGGGAAAGGTCGTTGGGCAAGGCAAGGTCGAAGGTTCTCAAGATCCTGATGACATCGGGGAGCGCGTTTAGCGCTTCCTGGGTAGTGTACTCTATCTTCTTGTGCTCTATTCTGAGGAGCTTCGCGATCATGTCCGAGTATACGAGGTCAGGTGCTCGGGTATCTTTCAGTGCTGCCGTGAAAGCGGTGGATGGCTTGGCTAAGAAGGCCAGGATGCTTGTGTCCAGCCCCCCCGACAACAGGATGCTGTCAGCTCTGTTCCTGTAGGTGGCTTCTTTGAGCTTCGCTCTCAGTTGTTCGCAGGTCTTCATGTACGGCGTTCCGTATTTTAGCATCTCTGTCGGGCGACTGCGTTTGGAGCCGTGTACCACTTCGCTATGACGTAGGCTCTGCCCCCGCGGCTTTTCGTTGCACCCGGCACCTGGTGCCTATGACCTGGCAGTAGCTGCTGTTTTGACTTGCGTCATCCATCTTGCTATCGTTGTGATACTGGGTAAGAGTTGACTATGCTTGCCTGGTAAGGAGGGGAGGCATGACAGAGAAGCAGGCTTGGTTGTGCCAGTGGATGTTTCCCGACTTGAGCTCTCCGTCGGTAGGATGAAGAGCGTAGCGCTTGGTAGCTGGTGGGTGTTGGCGGAGAGCACGTGGAAGCCCCGAGCTCTTTGCGTGTAAGTGCGGCTCTGTGGAGATAGAGTCACAGCTACTCAGCCTGAAGCTGAAGGGGAAGAGTAGGGGTAGTCTGCCGAATGACAAATGAGTAACAGCGAGTTCCGAATATTGGAGCTCGCTGTTACTGTTCCTTGGGTCTGTTGCCCCGGTATCTCGGTGGTCACCTGAGCAGGTGGATGATGAAGTTTACGGCTACGGTGAGCAGAATGCTGATTATGAGGCAGGTCGCTATGGGGAAGAACAACTGAAGATTCCCCTTCTGCACGAATATGTCTCCCGGCAGCCTTCCCAGAAGCGGAACTCGCTGCCATAAGACCAGCGACAGGCCCAGGACAACAATGAAAACCCCAACTAGAATTAGGACCTTGCCTATGCTCTGAAACCACATACTAATCTGCTCCAAGCGGGTTGTAGCCTATTGGGCTGCTACCTTTGGCACACCCTAGCTAGTATAATGCTAGATGAAACAAATGGAAAATACGACTACTTCCTACGGCAGAGAATTGATGGTGAGTATCCCGCGAGGCACCCTCATCGACATAGAGACGACTGGTCTGGACAAAGCCCACGATGAGATTGTGGTCTTCGGCTATATTCAGGGAAGTTGCATTGAGATAATATGTCGCACTTCGAGAGAGGAAGAGCCCTTTATCGCTCAGATTGCGAGGCTCGTTCTGGAATTGCCTAGGCCGTTCTATGCCTACAATCTATCCTTTGAGAAGGAGTTCCTCAGGGCCAAGGGGATGACCATAGAAGGAATAGACCTATTTCAGCCTTGGAAGGAAAAGGCGGATAGGCTTGGCCTCAAATGGCCCAAGCTGGATGAGCTATTCTCCCATGCAGAGTATTATTTCAATGAGCCGGTAGTGCATGGCAAAGATGTGCCTTGGTTGTGGGGCAGGTTCCTTGAGACAGGAGATAGAGACTACCTTCAGCAGATCATAAGACACAACGAATCTGATTTGCTTAGAGAGCTATTCCTCCTGGTGTACTACCGCGATAGCTACAGGATCTGACCGATTCGGGAACATGGCATTCTTCTGTTGTTGTCCCGCGCGAGATCTCGACATTGCGTCGCTGGAGCGCGACGGAGTTGCCTTTCCCGTCGCCACCTTGTTCGGAGGCAACCGGCATCTGCCTGTCTGGAGAGGTTATAGGTGACGACGTCGGCAAGGAACTGGAGCGCTGAAGAGGAGGGCCTCTCTTTTCTATGACGGAAATCATCTTGGTGAGACACGGAGAAACCGAATGGAATACGGGCCGAGTATATAGAGGGAGGGCCGATGTGGGTTTGGACAAAGTGGGCATCAAACAGGCGGAGCTTCTGGGGAGATATCTTGGCGGTTTGAAACCGGACGCTATCTATTCTAGCCCGCTGAAGCGGGCGTTGGATACGGCGATTGCCCTGACTCAATACCAGGCTATTGATGTGCAGGTTAGCGACGCTCTCATAGATTTCGACCATGGGAAGTGGCAGGGTTTGTCTGATGAGGAGGCAAGAAGGTCGTATCCGGTCCTTCACCGCAGGTGGTACGCTAGGCCTCACTTGGTGACGATGCCCGGAGGAGAGAGCTTGGGTGACGTAAGGAAGAGAGCCCTGGCAGCAGTTGACGAAGTGGTTTCCAGATACGATGGCTGTGTCGTTCTCGTGTCGCATCGAGTGGTGAATAAGGTTCTGATATGCGCTCTATTGGGACTGGACAATTCGCACTTCTGGAATATCAGGCAGGATGTAGGTGGGATGACGACTTTCGGCTACGTTGACAGCCGTTTCGTCCTGACCGGACATAATGACACTTCATACCTGGCGGAGATGCGAACCATCCTTGACGATTTCTAGTGGAAAGTCGTCGGAAACGTCAGTCCTAGGTTTCGAACCATCCTGAATGACTGCTGTCGACCGAGCGGCCGTCGGTGACTACGTAGACCATCAACCGCGTGCGTGTGGCTGTGGGAGCTCGCAGATAAACAGTGACTGTTGCCGATTGGCCTGCCTCTAGGTCGAAGGGATCGCTTGTAGCGGAGTTCAGAATGCGGTCTTCGCCGGCGTAGAAGCCAGCCAGTATGTGGATGTCATGTGCGACAGCGGTGCCCAGGTTTTCTACTACGGTTGTCAACCTGTAATGTTTTTCTTCGATGGTGGCCTTCCAGCTATGAGTCATGACAGGCGCGGGGACGATATCGTAGATGTATGCAGGTTGGCTTCGGTACTCGGATGGGACAACACCCGCTCTTCCTGCCTCCCCGGTTGTCTCCAGGTAGAAGTATCTCTTACCGTTGTGTCTGTAATAAGTCCCGCAAAAGCCCCGGCCTTCCAATACGCCAATTGCTATGTGGCTGGTCAGGTTAACCAGCACGATGTCATAGCCCATAGTGTGCAGCACCTTCGCCAGCAGTATTGAGGTGTCCTCGCAGTCGCCTCCTTCGTCCACCAGTGTCTCAATCGGGTATCTTGGGTATTCGTCGTAGCCGGTGGTGTCGATGTCTAGGGCATAAGGGAGCTTTTGGACGAACGAGGCGGCGAAATGGAGTGTGTCATATTCGTCGAAGCCCCTCTTCTGAGCCTCCTCTTGCAGCTTCCGTGC
>DAOUEN010000111.1:0-25347 GCA_034430415.1 Dehalococcoidia bacterium | reverse complement strand
GGGAGGGACGAACGATGCTATCCTCGAACAGCCTGTCAACGGCCTGCCTCAGGCTCAGCATCTCCGGGAAGGGTTGGTACTTGATTATGTCCATGCTTTACCTCCTTTTCCATGTTCTCTATGTCACTGGAGCCCCACTCTCAGGCTCTACGATATTATAATAAAATCTAACATCATTTGTCAAATTACTTGCAGCAGGTTGACAATATTTCTTAACAAGTCGTATAATATGCTGTAGAAGCAAGCTCGAGGTGCAAGGAAATGGCTAGAGAGAGAAGTCATCAAGGGCCGGACGATGGTGGATTGGCTCGCCAGGAGTCTGAGGATATAGATGAGGCTTACCAGATTCTCTCTCGGCTGCTCCAGCCAAGGCGAAGCACGGCTTCAGGTTCGGAACCTCGATACGTGATAAGCATCGCCGCCAGGATGGTGGGCATAGAGGCGCACACTCTGCGTTACTACGAGAGGTTGGGACTGGTGCGGCCAGGGCGTTCAGAGGGTAACACGCGTCTTTACTCTCAGGACGATGTTGATCAGCTACGCTGTGTTAAGGCGCTGATGAATGACCTGAGGGTCAATCTGGCAGGGGTGGAGGTTGCCTTGCAGTTGATGCAGAAGATGGAAACCGTGCAGCGTCGATTTGAGGAAATGGAGGAGAGGCTCAGGAGGCTGATGGGGGATGGCATAGACTCTGACAGGGAATGGAAGGAGGAATAGGACCATGATGTCGGAGAAGTTCACCGAACAAGCACAGGCGGTTCTGGCGGCGTCACAGGACATAGTGCGACGCTACCGTCACAATCAGTGGGACGTGGAGCACATCTTACTGGCTTTGCTGGAGCAGGAAAAGGGGGTAACTCAGGACATATTGCAGGAACTTGGTGTGGACGTCGAGGCTCCGAAGGGGCGGGTGGAGGCGGCATTACAGGGATTTCCCAAGGTGGCCTACGAGGTTACCCAGATCTATGCCACGCCACGGGTTGCCCGTGTCCTGGAGAATGCTCGCCAGGAGGCCGACAGGCTCAAGGACGAATTCATCAGCACCGAACATCTGCTCATTGCTATTGCTGGTGAAGGCAGAGGAGAGGCCAGCGCGATTCTGTCTGAGTTTGGCATCAACCAGGAGAAGATCTATGGTGCTCTGCAGAAGATCCGCGGCGGCCATCGAGTTACCGACCAGCATGCTGAGGGCAAATATCGCTCTCTGGCAAAGTATGGGTATGACCTCACGGAGATGGCTCGCCAGGGCAAGCTGGACCCTGTAATTGGCAGGGACGAGGAGATCAAGCGCACGATACAGGTGCTCTCCCGCCGCACCAAGAACAATCCGGTGCTTATTGGCGATGCTGGTGTGGGCAAGACGGCTATTGCCGAAGGGTTAGCCCAGAAAATTGTAGCTGATGATGTCCCTGGTTCTCTCAAGGGCAAGAGAGTAGTGGCTCTTGATATGGGAGCTCTGGTGGCCGGCAGCAAGTTCAGGGGCGAGTTTGAGGAAAGGCTGAAGGCCGTTCTGGACGAGATTCGTCAGGCAAAGGGAGAGATCGTCCTGTTTGTTGATGAACTCCATGTCGTGGTAGGTGCTGGGGGAGCTGAGGGTGCAATTGATGCCAGCAATATGCTGAAACCGGCGCTGGCTCGCGGTGAACTTCAATGCATTGGGGCAACTACGCTTGACGAGTATCGTAAGTTCATTGAGAAGGATAAGGCCCTGGAGAGACGGTTCCAGCCCGTCTTTGTTGGTGAGCCCAGTGTGGAAGCGACCGTGGAGATGCTGAAAGGGCTTCGCCCCAGGTATGAAGCCCATCACAAGACAGTTAAGATCGACGATTCGGCTCTGGTAGCCGCCGCGAAGCTGTCACAAAGGTACGTCTCCGACAGGTTCTTGCCTGACAAGGCAGTCGATCTAATAGACGAGGCAGCAAGCAAGCTGCGCATTGATATGGAGAGTGCCCCGGCTGAAGTCAAGGAATTGGATCAAAGGGTGAAACAACTGCGTGATGAGGAGGAAGCAGCTTCGCAGAGGCAGGATTACCAGAAGGCTGCTGAGCTCAAGATGGAGGGGTTGAGGTTAGAGCAGGAATACAGTGATGCCAAGTTCAGGTGGCAGCAGGAAAAGAGAATCGATGGTGTGGTCGATGAGGAGGACATTGCCCAGTTGATTTCCCAGTGGACGGGGGTACCGGTGTCTCGAATGCTTGAGGCTGAAATGGAAAAGCTGGTTCATATGGAGGAGAAGATCCACGAAAGGATAGTGGATCAGGAAGAGGCAGTTGCGACCATCTCTGAGGCTATACGGCGGAGTCGGGCAGGGCTCAAGGACCCCAAGCGCCCTATCGGTAGCTTCATCTTCCTCGGTCCCACTGGCGTGGGCAAGACGGAAGTGGCACGGGCCTTGGCACAGTTCCTGTTCGATGATGAAAATGCCATGGTGAGGCTGGACATGTCTGAGTATATGGAGAAGCACACCGTGTCGCGTCTCATCGGAGCGCCACCCGGCTATGTGGGATATGATGAGGGAGGCCAGTTGACTGAGGCAGTTCGTCGGCGCCCCTTCCGGGTTATCCTGCTGGACGAGGTGGAGAAGGCTCACCCCGATGTGTTCAACATACTGCTGCAACTGCTGGAAGATGGCAGGCTTACTGATGGCCATGGCAGGACAGTGGATTTCAAGAACGTGGTGGTGATTATGACCAGCAACCTCGGTACGGAGGAGTTTCAGCGGGAGGGCATTGGCTTCGGCAACAGAGATGAGGTCGGTGAGGAGAAGATGAAGAAAAATGTAGAGAGCGCCTTGAAACGCACCTTCCGACCTGAATTGCTCAATCGGATAGACGACGTCATTATCTTTCATCCTCTAACCGAAGAACACTTGAAGAGCATCGTTGACCTGCTCATCCGGGATACGGAGCAGAGGCTGGCCGAGCGTGGCATCAAAGTTGAGGTCAGCGACGAGGCCAGGGCCTGGCTGGCGAAGGCTGGCTACGATCCGGTGTATGGAGCTCGCCCTCTGCGCCGGGCCATCGAGAAACACGTGGATAATCCCCTGTCAACGAAGATACTACAGAGTGAGTTCAAGGAAGGAGATATGGTGCGCATTGGGGTGCAAGATGATGGTTTGGTCTTCAGCATTGCGGCATCTGGTGATGCGAAGGCGTAGATGCTGCCTTGGGTGGTGCAGTTTTGCTGTATAATGGGCGGTTGTGAAGGGAAAGCTGACCGGAAGAGAAGCCCTCATAGGGGGTTTCTCTTTGACGGCTACCATAGTCCTGTGTATCCTCATTATCCAGCATCGTATCTACCTGGACCAGATAGCAAACTGGGGTTATCTGGGTTGCTTCCTGGTTAACTTGTTCTCCAGCGGGACCTTTGTTGTGCCCGGTCTCGGCATGGCGGTCACATTCACCTTGGGTGGTGTGTTGAATCCGGCCGTAGTCGGTGCCGTGGCAGGGATTGGCGAAGCCACAGGTGCTGTTGGTGCCTACTTGACTGGCTATGGTGGCACAGGTCTTTTCCATGACAGGAATGACGCTCTCTATGACCGATTCGGCGAGGTATTGCAGCGCCACGGCTCCAAAGCTGTCTTACTGATGGCAGCGATCATCAACCCTCTCTATTACCCCTTTGCTGTATTCATGGGTGTGCTTCGCTTCGGGCTGGGCAGGTTTTTCCTAATGACCTGGGCGGGCAGAACGGTGAAGAATATGCTTCTGGCTTACCTGGGTTACTTCGGCTTGCGGTCCGTATTGCAGTGGCTGGGGCTGACCTTCTAGCTTGTAATTGCCTGGCTCAGGTGCTACAGTGTGCTTCACAGGTGGGGCTGTAGCTCAATCGGGAGAGCGTTTGACTGGCAGTCAAAAGGTAGTGGGTTCGAATCCCATCAGCTCCACATCCGCTTCAAGGATATTGACTGAGACTTGCGGGCCGAGGAGAGCTTCGTGACGGTTCGTTTCTCACCCTCTTGCCAGCAAGTACTCTTCCTCCTCCTACTCTCTGTCTGCTACTCCGTTCCTCACTAATCGAGCGCAGGTCGTATTTGCCGGTGCCTGCACAATATCACATTTCACCGCACAACCAATGGCTTAGTGGAGGGAAAGAATAACCGCATTAGAACGATGAAGAGGATGGCTTATGGTTACCGTAACATGGATAAGGTCCGATTGAGGGTATTGGTAACTGAGCTCGGCTGTGAGGGCACAGTCTTATATTTGCTGACGTAGAACCTTCAGACAACAGCTGTTTAGCCTATAGCCTCCAGTCCAACATAAGCGGCCGCTGCATCCCCTTCGGGCGTGGGCCACCCGCTGATACCGATGGCACCAATAACAGAAGGAGTGGAAGCTTGCTTGTCCACAATACAGACACCACCACCTATCGTTGTAAGGTTAGGGTTCGCCCAATCAGCGAAACTTATCTTGAGTTGTTCCATCCATTGATTAATAGCAGATGTGTCATGTCTCATCTTTGCCGCACTGTAGGCCTTTGCCTTAACCATATGAATGGAATTCCAACTGGCTCCATCCATCTTAACAAACTGAATGAGATCACCCCGATAATCCACAACAGCGACCGAAAGAGGAAAGCCTTTTTCCCTCTTCACATAGCTGACGATGGCTTCCACCATCTTGTTAGCCTCTTCCAACCCTAACATTCTTTTTTCATACATCGATAGAGAACCCCCTTCTTTTCTGTTTTCTCTTCTTGACCTCCTTTGTCAAACTTTTTGGATCGATGCCACAGCTTCCCATTCCCCTTTATTTCCCATTACAACGTTATGTACTCGTCCATGTGACTAGTGACAGCTCGGCTCCTCTTTCTGACTTTGCCTGTGGCGTTGGAGAGAGTGGGGTGGGTGGTTATTCCCTGGGGGGGGGTGATACCTGGAATGGCTTCATTCCAGGTCAGCGTTGCCTGTACCTTTGCCGTCTGGTACCATTTGCGACTGCACAGAGGAGGCACCCATGATCAAGGAGCTCATACTCAAGAACAGGAGCCATCGGCGGTTCTACCAGGACATTCCCGTAGGGCTTGAGACGCTCAGGGAACTGGTTGACCTGGCACGGCTCTCCTCGTCCCCGTGGAACCTCCAGCCGCTCAAGTTCTTGTTGTGCACGGATCCAGTGAAGAACGCGCTCATATTTCCCCATCTCGGCTGGGCGGCACGCATGAAGGACTGGCCAGGCCTGCCTGAGGGGGAGAGGCCTTCAGCGTATATCGTCGTGCTGGGCGATCCGGAGATAAGCAAGAACATCAGGTATGACCAGGTCATAGCAGGAATGAGTATCCTGCTGGGGGCGACGGAGAGGGGATTGGGGGGTTGCATGATGGGTGCATTGAAAAGGAAAGCTGCCCTGTACGAGGAACTGGGCATTTCGACACGATACGAGATACTTCTGATTGTTGCCTTGGGCAAACCAAAGGATACCGTAGTGGTTGACCCCCTCCCGGCTGATGGGAACACCGCCTACTGGACAGACAGCAGCGGGGTTCATCATGTCCCGAAGCGCTGCCTTCAGGACATTATCATAGGCTAGCTATAGCCCACGGCTGAGCCTGGATACCTGGCGGAGTGTGGTAAAGAGAAACGGTCAAAGGGAATCTCTCCCTTGTACTCGTCCATATGATTAGTGACACCTCACCTCCTTCTTCTGATTTTGCTGGTTGCCATCGTCTGGAGTTATCCTCGTATAATCGCCACTGCTCGGCACCAGCCGGCACTTCCCCCAGTAAGTTTAACTGGAAAGCAGGCCACCTGAAAACCAAATGGCTGGGGTAGCTTGTCCAAGTTTGCCAGTTTTTCTATATGGCAGTATTCTTTCTCAATGCCGACCCGGTGTGCTTCCCAGAGGATGCTCTTGTCACCCTTTCTCTGGAACTCTTCTTTTATTGCCCAGAAAGGTCTGTCCCAGCCCCAGGCGTCAATCCCCATTACTCGTACCCCCTGCTTTATCAGCCACAAAGTGGAAGCTCGGGTCATACCACAGCCAATTTCGAAATATTCTGGCTTGCCCCAGTACCTGTCAGCACCGGTCTGGATTAATACAATGTCCCAAGGCTTGATCTTATAGCCAATTCGGGTCAAGGCCTGCTCCAGGTCAGCGACAACTATGGCTGAGCCGTTGGGCTTGTGTCTTAGATCTAAGACAACACCGTCTCCATAAAACCAGTCCAGTGGCATTTCATCAATGGTCCTGGCCCTCTTGCCTTCGGCGGTGGGAAAGTAGTGCCACGGTGCATCCACATGGGTTCCGGAGTGAGCATTCATCTTTACCTGGTCATTAGCCCAACCCAATCCCTGAGGCAAGTGACTTCTGTGGCACCCAAAAAACTTCTCCATCGCCTCCACACCCTGGGAATGCTCTTGATGGACAACCTCCAGCGGCAGTGGTTCGCTGGGGCTGCTCTCGGTAGGCACGCTCAAGTCTATTACCGTTACTCCTGGCATGTCGGCACCTCCATTCAAATAGTCAATGATGTTGCCCTTGGCTACTTCTTCCTCACCATCTACAGGCCGCCCGCGATTCTCTATGTCTCAGCGGCGGTAGTAGTATTGGCGCTGATGATGCTTGCCCGGGGTTTGGCTCACCAACCATCTTCCGCGATAGGCGCTGTGTCGCCACGTCCCCTCTGCTTCTGGCTCACAGGTTTTCTAGGTATGCTGGCATTCTTCCTGGTCTTCCTCCTATGGCTGCGGCGGAGAGCGAAGAGAAGTTGAGCTTGGCCAGCTATTTCCCGGCTCTAACCACCACGAACGAGCCCTTCCCATAGCCTGGCTTCACCGGCTCCACGCTATCGATGTTTGACAAGTCCCTGAAGATGGTCTGGCTGAAGGTGAAGTCTCTGAAGTCTGTCTTCTTGAGGGCTGAGATGACTTCTGCCACCGAATAGAACGTTGCCCCTCTGTAGAATGTGCTGCTCTCCTTATGTCTCTCATATGACTGTCCGAGGGAGCTGGCGCGGTCAATGAAGCCAATGATCAAGCTGCCTTCCCGCTTCAATACCCTATGGGCCTCGCCGAGTGAGCGTTCCAGATCATCAAGGAAGCAAATCGTGGTGACCATGAGGGCAAAGTCGAATGTGGAGTCTCCAAAAGGAATGGCCTCCGCCGCGCCGGCCACTACTTCAATGCCTCTCTTCCGTGCGACTTCGCCCATCTTGGTGGATGGCTCTAGCCCTAGCTTCATGCCCAAAGGGGCAGCGAACCGGCCGGTGCCCAGGCCAATCTCGATGCCCGTTCTGCCCTGGGGCAAACGTTGTCTTACTGCCTCCAGTTCTGATTCATAGGCGTACCTGTGTCTGACGAACCAGCCGTCATACTCGGTGGCGCGTTTATCAAAAGCTCCTGCTTTGGCCATATGCTACTGGCTCCACAATCCTAGCTTCTGCTCTCGTGCCTCTTTCTCCAGTTGCAGAAATCGCACTTGGTACTGGAGGTTCGGAGGACGAGAATACGAGTAGGCGCAGCCCAGACTGATAAGCTCGGCATTGACCATTGTACTATCTACCCATACGTATCTGAGCAAGCGACCGTATTCGTCTTCATCCTCGACGTCTCCTCCTAGCCGGACCCCTCTACCCTCAACCAGAAGGCGGTTAGCCTCAGTGGCCTCGACGTAGTAGGGTTCATCAGTCTCCGGAGCATCAATGCCGATGTACCTTACCCTTACCCCGCCCTGGAGATCTATCGTATCCCCGTCGATGACCCTGGTGACCAGAGTTGTGTCCTCATGAACTCCGTTCCGGTATGCCCAGATTTGCGACGGACTATATAAGACAATCTCGGGGTCTCCGCAATAGATTGCGATTGGCCCTGTCACCCTGACCTTCTTGTTGAGGAAGTAGGTCTCGGGATTGGGAGGAAACGCCTCTATGAATCTGCTCCTTGTGGGCTCACCCGTTTGCGTGTCTTCCTGCCAGATTACACACTTGAAGTATCCCTCATACGGGTCATGGAAATCGAGGAAAGTGGGCTGGCCTCTGGACCTGTCAGCATAGTGGGTACTGACCACGAGTCCTTCGACCGTGACTGCCTCGCCGGGATGGTTGTAGCCTAGCTCCAGGAGGCAATCGGTGTCCAGCGCAGCGATTACCTCGCCGCCTTCGTCCAGGTGGTTGAGAGCTGTGGCGGCTGGACTCGGTGCTGCTTGCCTGGCGCACGCCACGGTGGAGCCGAGCAGGAGGAGAAGAAATAGAGGAAGTAGCTGGTTAGCTGGCTTGGCCTTTGTTGCCATTTCTGGTCACAGCTCGGGCTCTTTGCCTGGTCCAGCTTGGATCGCAAACTGAAGAGCGCTTCCAATATAACCCAAATTGAGCTAGAATTCCACAGATATGGCTACAAAGTACGTTCCCCAGGAGATCGAAAGGAAATGGCAGGAGAAATGGGCCGCCGACCACATCTATGAGGTCACGGAGGACGAAGACCGTCCCAAGTTCTATGCGCTGACCATGTTTCCTTATCCCTCGGGGGCACTTCACATCGGCCACTGGTATGCCATGGCGCCGTCAGATGTCCGCGCCAGGTTCAAGAGGATGCAGGGATACAACGTGCTTCATCCTATGGGATTCGACGCTTTTGGCCTGCCGGCGGAGAACGCGGCCATCAGTCGCGGCATTCATCCCTACAAGTGGACGATGGGGAATGTGGAGAATATGCGGCAGCAGCTCAGGAGCATGGGAGCGATATATGATTGGACACGCGAGGTGGTTAGCTGCCTTCCTGAATATTACAAGTGGACAGAATGGTTCTTTCTGAAGCTCTATCACGCCGGGCTGGCGTATCGGGCGAAGGCGCCTGTTAACTGGTGTCCCAGGTGTCAGACTGTTCTGGCCAATGAGCAGGTGATAGGCGAGGGATTCTGTGAGCGCTGTGGGGCCCAGGTGACGAAGAAGGAACTCGAGCAGTGGTTTCTAAGGATTACCAACTATGCTGATGAACTTCTCGACTTCACTGGCATAGACTGGCCTGAGCGCATACAGACAATACAGAGAAACTGGATTGGAAGAAGCGAGGGCGCGGAGGTTTCTTTCGAGTTGGAGCATGAGATAGCGGGGGAGAAGGAAATACGGGTGTTCACCACCCGCCCGGACACTACTTTCGGGGTTACATTCTTCCTTCTTGCTCCAGAGCACCCTCTGCTCTCTCAGTTGACGACGCCAGAGCACAGGGCTGAGGTAGAGCAATATGTTGACTGGTGCCGGCGGCAGGCTGACTACGAACGGACGGCCGCAGGGAGGGAGAAAACGGGAGTCTTCCTGGGCAGTTACGTCGTCAACAGGCTGAATGGAGAGAAGGTGCCTGTGTGGACTACCGATTATGTGGTGCCGACCTATGGTACGGGGGCCGTTATGGGAGTTCCCGCTCACGATGAGAGGGACTTCGAATTTGCCAAGAAGTTCGGCATTCCGATCAGAACCGTCATTGCTCCTCCAGGCTGGGAGGGCGGAGAACTGTCTGAACCGTACGCTGGCCATGGCATGATGGTGAATTCTGGAGAGTTCAATGGCCTGCCTGGTGAGCAGGGGTGTGAGGCAATATGTGACTTGCTAAAGGAAAGGGGGTGGGGCAAGCGCACCGTTACTTATCGTATCCGCGATTGGCTCATATCTAGGCAGAGATACTGGGGAGCGCCCATACCGATAGTCTACTGTGACAAGTGCGGCGCAGTTCCTGTACGTGAGGAGGACTTGCCGGTTCTGCTTCCGCCCGATGCAGAGTTCAAGCCCACCGGCGAATCTCCTCTCAAGTATTGCGCAGCATTTGTCAATACGACCTGCCCGAAATGTGGTGGGCCGGGGCGCAGGGAAACTGACACTATGGATACTTTCATGTGTTCTAACTGGTATTTCTTGCGTTATACCAGTCCTGGAACCGATAGCGCTCCGTTTGATGACGACAAGATAAGGTACTGGATGCCTGTGGACCTGTATACGGGAGGTGCCGAGCATGCAGTGCTGCATCTGCTGTACTCTCGGTTTTTCGTTAAGGCGTTGAGGGATTTGGGCCTGATTGACTTTGATGAACCGTTCACCCGCCTGTTCAATCAGGGAATAATAGTCTACGGTGGCGGTAAGATGAGCAAGTCCAAGGGAAATGTAGTTGCCCCGGACGAGTATGTGGCTGAACTGGGTGCGGATGCCATTCGCGCCTACCTGATGTTTGTGGGGCCGTGGGCCTTGGGAGGAGAATGGAGTGACAGTGGCATCGTGGGGATGAGCCGCTGGCTAAACCGGACGTGGAACTTGGTAGAGACAGGGTACGTGGGCCAGATTGCTCTACCGAAGGCGGAGAAGGAACTCCGCCACCTTGTTCATAAGACGACTAAGAAAGTCACAGAGGACCTGGAGAGGTTTCGCTATAACACCATGCTGGCCAGCCTTATGGAATTCACCAACTACCTGTCGAAGGTGCAGGAAGCAAGGAATGTGTCAGCCGGGCTGTGGCAGGAAGCTATTGCCTACCTGCTGTTGCTCCTTGCTCCAAGCGTTCCCCACCTTGCTGAGGAGCTGTGGACCAGGACAGGACATCCCTATAGCATTCACAGCCAGTCCTGGCCCAGGTTTGATGAGGAGTTGGCCAAGGAAGAGGAGATTACGCTGGCTATCCAGATAAATGGCAGACTGAGGGACAAGTTGCTTGTCCCCGCTTCCATAGCTGAGGAAGCAGCGAAAGAACAGGCATTGGGGAGGGAGCGGGTGCAGGTCTATACTCGCGGCAGGGAGATCGCCAGGATCATCTATGTGCCCAGGCGAGTCGTAAATATTGTAGTGAGGTAGGACATGAAGATAGCTGTTGTTGGAGGCGGAACTATGGGGGAGGCGATGGTGAGGTGTCTCTTGGCGAAGGGTGTCGTTGCGGTTCAGGATATCACTGTGAGCGATGTCGCTGCTTCGCGGAGAGATGCGATGAACAGTGAGTATGGAGTTAGCGCTTATTCTGATAGCAGGCAGGTGGTGGATGGGGCTGACTTGATTGTCCTCGCTGTCAAGCCTCAGGATTTGCTTCAGGCAATGGATGAGATAGGTAGCCCTTCGTCTCAACAGCTCGTGCTGTCGATTGTAGCTGGCGCCAGCCTGTCCACCTTACATGACGGGTTGGCACCTTCTTGTATAGTCAGGGCTATGCCCAACATGCCGGCACAGATTGGTGAGGGGATGACGGTATGGACAGCAAGTGCTGAAGTCGGGCCAGAACAGAAGGAGATAGCCCGGTCAGTTCTCCGAAGTCTGGGCGAAGAAGTCTACGTTGAGAACGAAAAGTACATAGATATGGCTACAGCTCTGAGTGGCAGTGGCCCGGCCTATGTGTTTCTTTTCATTGAGGCGCTTATCGACGCCGGTGTCCACATTGGCCTACCGCGCAAAATGGCCGAGAAGCTGGTACTGCAAACGGTGCTTGGTTCGACCCACGTACTCGAGAAGGTGGGCAAGCACCCTGCCGAGTTGAGAAACATGGTCACTTCGCCAGGCGGTACCACCGCTGACGCACTTCTAAAACTGGAAAAGGGAGGATTTCGCTCCCTGCTCGTGACTGCTGCCGCTGCTGCCTACGAAAAGGCTAAGCGTCTCTAGTATCCGCCTTATGCCGGTGTCTCTCCTGGATGTAGCTTGCGCCACTTCTCCAGGAGTTGGTCCTTCGTCTCTTCGTGGTCAGGGTCAGGAATGCAGGCGTCTACTGGACAGACCTCGGCGCATTTGGATGAGTCAAACCAGCCTATGCATTCAGTGCACTTACCAGGGTCGATGACAAAGACAGCTTCACCCTCGGTGATGGCCTCATTCTTGCACTCTGATTCACAGGCCCCGCAGCTTATACAATCCTCTGTGATCTTGTACGCCATGTGTAACGCTACCTCCTCATGGATTTTGGTGACCTATTCTAATGGCTAGGAGTGTCTTTTGCAACTTCAAGAGGAGTGGTGGAGAATTTATCTTTCAGGGCCCTGGCCACGTGATCAGGAACCATACCTTCGAGGCAGCCTCCCAACTTGGCTACCTCCTTGATTACGCTCGCACTGAGGAACTGATATTGTAAGCTTGTCATCAGACAAGCGAGTTCGACGTCTGGTGCCAAGCTCTTGTTCATCAGGGCCATTTCGAACTCGCGCTCAAAGTCGGAATTCGCCCTCAGGCCTCTTACCATGACCTTCGCCTTTGTGCTGCGGACGAAGTCGACCACAAGTCCGCTGAAGGACGTGACATAGACATTGGGCAGGTCTGTCACAGCTTTCTTTGCCATCTCTACCCTTTCTTCGACGGAGAAAAGGAGCGGTTTCTCCGGCCTGTCGTAGATAGCCACAATCAGCTCACCGAAAAGAGCTGATGCCCGTCTGATAACATCAAGGTGCCCATTGGTGATAGGATCGAGTGAACCGGGATATACCGCAGTCGCCATAGAACTAGACCTCCATTCGGTACATAGAAATAAAGGTATCGCCGTAGTGGCGTTCCCTGGCTAGATGAACTCCGCGATAATCCGAGTCCAGTGGAAAGCGGTTGGCGTGGCAAACTACCACGATAGCTTCCTTTCCCAAAAGCTGCGATCCAGCCAGAGTAGCCAGCAGAGCGCTGACTGAGGGCTCTGAGTAGGGGGGATCCATGAAGACAATATCATATTCGTCGCTTAGGAAGTCCAGAGCCCTGCTCACGCTGCAGCAGTAAACGTGAGCCTTGTCCGAGAATTGAGCTTTTTCTAGGTTGTATGTGATAACGTCGCAGCATTTCCTTCTTTGCTCGACGAAGTCAGCCCATTGGGCATTGTGGCTCAGAGCCTCAATACCAAGTGCGCCGCTACCGGCAAATAGGTCGAGGACTCTGTGCCAACGGGCCGCAGTGCTCTCCAACAAGGAAAAGACGGCTTGCTTGGCTAGACTGGTTGTCGGTCTTACCAATCGTCCCGGGGGAACTCTCAATTGAGTTCCCTTTGCTTTACCACCAGCGACTCGCATGTTGGCCTTTTGTGACGCTCTGTATTGTACTATGAAGTCGGCCCTGTCTCAAGCTACCGCTCGGTTGACTGAGGTAGTAGCATGCTCTATACTTTACATCGGAAGCGTGGGTGACAGCTGGAATGAGTAGCGGATTCGAAAGGTTCTCGGAAGGAGCTCGCAAGGTGTTGACGCGGGCTCAAGAGGAAGCCAAACGGCTCGGGCATAGCTATATTGATACCGAACACATATTGCTGGGGATAGTGGCCGACGAGTCCGGGGTGGCGGCGAAAGTGCTCGGCAATCTGGGTGTCCCGTTGAACAAGATACAGGCGGCGGTGGAGTTTGCGGTTGGCCGAGGGGGCAAGCAGACCGTTGGAGAGATCAGTCTCGCACCCAGGGCGAAGAAAGCCATAGAGCTTGCCGTGGATGAGGCGCGTCGACTGAGTTCCAACTACATAGGAAGCGAGCATCTTTTGCTGGGGTTGCTGTGTGGGAAAGAGGGCGTGGCTTGCAGCGTGTTGGAGAGCTTTGGGATTGCCCTGGAACAGACGCGCGAAGAAGTCCGGCGACTTATGAAAAGTGAGGCGGTACATGCTCGCACCGGTCGTGCTGCTACGCGGACGCCCACCCTGGACCAGCTTGGAACAGACCTGACTGCCCTGGCGCGGGCGGACAAGCTTGACCCCATTATTGGACGCAACAAGGAAATCGAGAGAGTGATTCAAATTCTGAGCCGCCGTACTAAGAACAATCCGGCGCTAATAGGTGAACCGGGGGTGGGAAAGACGGCTGTTGTCGAAGGACTGGCTCAACGTATAGTAGCTGGAGAGGTCCCCGAAGTGTTGCAAGGGAAGCGCATAGTTGCCCTGGACATGGGTGCCTTGGTGGCAGGGACAAAATATCGTGGCGAATTTGAAGAAAGGCTGAGGAAGGTTATTGAGGAGGAGAAAGCTGCGGGGAATTGTGTTCTGTTTGTGGATGAAATGCAGACTATCGTGGGTGCTGGCGCAGCCGAAGGTGCTGTTGACGCCGCGAATCTCCTCAAGCCTGCGCTCTCACGCGGTGAGATACAATGCATCGGTGCAACCACGCTGAACGATTACCGCAAGTATGTGGAGAAAGATGCTGCCTTGGAGCGCAGATTCCAGACTGTCATAGTGGCTGAGCCTACTATGGAAGAGACCCTGGAGATTCTGCGTGGCATCAAGCATAGGTATGAGGAGTTTCACCGGCTGGATATCAGTGATGAAGCCCTGGAGACTGCAGCTTCGCTGGCCACAAGATACATACCTGATCGCTTCCTACCTGACAAGGCTATTGACTTGGTGGATGAGGCCAGCTCCAGAGTCCGTATCATGCGGGGTAGTGCACCAATTGGCTTGGCTGAAGCAAGGCGGGTTCTGGAAAGCGTGCGTAAAGAAAAGGAGGAATCTATTGCTGGCCAACAGTATGAGTATGCCAGCGAACTGCGCAACCGCGAACTGCAATTGGTGGAAAAGACCGCTGCTATGGAAGAGGAATGGCGGGCCAAGCAGGAGGCAGGGAAGCCCACGGTTACCGCTGAAGATATTGCCGATGTGGTCAGTATGTGGACTGGGATTCCAGTTGTACGGCTGACCAGCGATGAAACCAGCCGCCTTCTTCAAATGGAAGAGGCCTTGCACCGTCGAATCATAGGCCAGGATGAAGCCATTACCACCGTGGCCAAGGCTGTGCGAAGAGCCCGGACTGGCTTGAAAGACAAGCGACGTCCAATTGGTGCCTTTACGTTCTTGGGTCCCACCGGGGTGGGGAAGACCGAACTGGTGAGAGCCCTGGCAGAGTTCATGTTCGGCAGTGAAGACGCGCTAATCAGGCTGGATATGTCCGAGTTCATGGAACGCCACACTGTGGCGCGTTTGGTCGGAGCACCGCCAGGGTATGTTGGCTATGATGAAGGTGGTCAACTGACTGAGGCGGTGAGGCGGAAGTCCTATTGCTGTATTCTTCTCGATGAAATCGAGAAGGCGCACTACGATGTGTTCAACATCTTGCTCCAGATCTTCGATGATGGTCACCTAGCTGACGCCAAGGGACGCCGCGTTGACTTTCGCAATAGTATTATTGTCATGACCAGCAATATTGGTGCTGAACTTATCAAGCGTGGTGGCAGTGTGGGTTTCTCTGCTCATAGGGATAGTGAAGGAAAACAGCAGTTGGAATATGAGAAGATGAAGGAGAAGGTGCTTGGAGAAATGAAGAAGACCTTCCGCCCTGAGTTTCTCAATCGTATTGACGCCACTGTTGTCTTTCATGCCTTGACCGAGGAACACCTCCGCAAGATAGTGGACTTGATGTTAGCTCAGGTTGCCGCATCACTTAAGGAGAAAGACATTGCCTTGGAAGTAACCGACGCAGCCAAGGATTTCCTCGGCAAGAAGGGCTATGATCCGGTCTTTGGTGCCCGTCCGCTGCGACGCGTGATCCAGAATCTGGTGGAAGACCAACTCTCGGAAGCTTTACTGCGAGGTGAGTTCCACTCCGGAGACACCGTAGAGGTAACTTGCGACGAGGAGAAAATCGTAATGCGTTCGCTGGCTAAGGAGGTCCTGTAGAAATGGCGCAAGAGATAATTGAGGCCCCGCTACCCGGCAAGATATTGCAGGTCAATGTTGCGGTGGGCAATGCTGTTGAGGAAGGCGGAGTAATTTGCACAATAGAAGCCATGAAAATGGAGAATCCGATATTGTCCCCGGTGAAGGGGTCAGCGACAGAGGTAGCAGTCTCAGTCGGCCAGGTTGTGAAGGTCGGCGATAAGATAGCTGTCATCGAGTATTGAGTACTCTGAATAGCCGATTTGAAATCGACCAATTGGGATAAGCCCAGAGTCAGGTGCGTTTTTGTTTGTCAGCAGTGTGGTAGGGAAAGCGCCAAATGGTTGGGGCGATGTCCCGGTTGCCAAGCTTGGAATAGCTTCGTAGAGACTCAGGTCAGTTCATCCCCTAGTCCAGCCACTCGGCTCTATTCTACAGTTAACAGGCCCGAAGAGCTCTCCAAGGTGGACGGCGGTTCGTTTTCTCGCCTTCGCCTTGGCTGCGCCGAATTGGACCGTGTTCTCGGAGACGGCATGGTGCCAGGTTCCCTGGTGCTCATCGGTGGAGAGCCTGGAATAGGCAAATCTACGCTCCTACTCCAAGTTCTGGCGGCGGTGGCGGACAGCAGGAAACCCGTGGCCTACATCTCTGGAGAGGAGTCTGTTAGCCAGGTCAAGCTGAGAGCCGAGAGACTAGACGTGAGCGGTGAAGGGCTTTTCATTTTCTCCGAGACCAACGTAGCGGCTGTCCTGCAATACCTGCAGGAATTGCTGCCCAAGCTGGTTGTCATTGACTCTATTCAAACCATGTATCTGGAAGACCTGGCCGGATCGCCGGGTAGTCTCGGTCAAGTGCGTGAATGCACCCTGAGGTTGATGGAATGGGCAAAGCAGAACGATGTACCTGTATTTATGAGTGGACATGTGACCAAAGATGGCTCCATCGCTGGGCCTGGCGCGCTCGAGCACATTGTTGATGTGGTTCTTTACCTGGAGGGCGAGCCATTTAGCGCGTATCGGATGTTGCGAGGGATGAAGAACCGCTTCGGTTCCACCAACGAGGTGGGTATCTTTGAGATGGGCCAAAAGGGACTGACAGCGGTAGAGAACCCGTCCCTGGTCTTCTTGTCCCAGTGCAGGGATGCAGCGGTTGGCTCGGTGGTGGTGCCTACCATTGAGGGCAGCCGTCCTCTGCTAGTGGAGATTCAGGCCTTGACCACCCCTGCCGGTCTTGGCCCGCCGAGGCGCATTGCCAACGGTATTGATTTCAATCGCCTTCTGTTGATTAGCGCAGTGCTTACGAAACGTGCCAGGCTCAAGCTTTCAAATCAAGACATAATAGTCAATGTCACCGGCGGCTTGAGAATCAGTGAACCTGCGATTGATTTGGGCATTGCCTCGGCCATCGCCTCCAGCTTCTGGGATAGTGAACCTCTCCCGCGGTTGGCCGTTTTCGGGGAGGTGGGCTTGAATGGCGAACTCAGAGCTGTGCCACAGATGGAGAGACGGGTGGCTGAGGTCGTCAGGTTAGGTTTCAGGTCTTGCCTCATGCCCAGGATGTCATCCCGACCTCCTCTTGATAATGCAGAAGTTCAGTTGATTGAAGCTGGCTCTGTAGCGGAAGCTCTCCACCTGGGCCTGACTGAGCGAGCAAAACGGGAATAGCAGGTGGACAGGATTTGTGGGGTAGGGGCTGTCATCGTGGCTGCCGGTAGCAGTGAACGGATGGGCGGCAGAGACAAAATGTCCGTCCTGTTGAGGGGCAAGCCTCTCTTGGCCTGGTCGGTAGATGTCTGCCAGGGATGCACCCTGGTGCAGCAAATAGTCATTGTGTTACCTGAACGCAACATGAAGCTGGGGGAGAGATTGGTGGAAGAGAGAGCTTGGACCAAGGCCAGTGTATGCCTTGGCGGCCCGCGGCGACAAGACTCGGTGAAGGAAGGAATACGCCAGCTGCGTAATTGCGGATGGGCTGTGATTCACGATGGCGCTCGCCCCTTTCTGACGCCGGAGTTGATTTGGAACGGGGTGGAGGCAGCCAGGGAAACCGGTGCTGCTGTGGCCGCGGTGCCGGTGAAGGACACCATCAAGCTTGCCGATGACACCGGACTGGTTACTGCAACGCTTGAGCGGGGGAGACTATGGGCGATACAGACTCCTCAGGTATTTTCCTTTGACGTGATAACTCAAGCCTACCAAGAACTCGCAACAGAGGTCAGCGATGACGCCGCAGCGGTGGAGCGCAGAGAAGGCAAAGTGAAGCTCTACATGGGCAGCTACCGGAACATCAAGGTGACCACGCCTGAGGATTTGATGCTAGCGGAGGTTATTGTCTAGTATGGGTGGGGGAGAAATGAGAGTCGGGATCGGCTATGACAGTCACCCTCTGGTACAGGGGCGGAAGCTGGTTCTGGGAGGCGTTGAGATTCCTTCTGACAGGGGACTGCTGGGATGGAGCGATGCCGACGTGGCGACTCACTCCATAATAGATGCCTTGTGCGGTGCTGCCGACCTCGGTGATATTGGCACCCAATTTCCTCCGGAGGAATCAGAATACAAAGGGATCTCCAGCTTGTTGTTGTTGGGCCAAGTCAGCGAGATGGTCCAGGCGAAAGGCTATGAGGTAGTCAACATCGACACCACTATTGTGGCTCAGAGTCCCAGGCTGTCACAGTTCATCCCTGGAATGAGGGATAGGATCAGTCAGGCGCTGGGTCTGGAGCCTGCTCGAGTCACAATCAAGGCTACTACCACCAACGGCCTGGGCTTTGTCGGCAGAGAGGAAGGGATAGCATCTCAATCCGTGGCCCTAGTCCGAAGCTAGCTCACTATCATATCGTAGCCTGGCTCGGACTGCTTCCAGTAGACCAGGAACTTAACTCTTTGTCCCTGTGTCAGGTGTTCTTCGCTTTGCCGTCGTAGTTCTTTGAAATCCATTGATTCCAGAAAGGCCCTGAGAAGCTCGACCCTTTGCTGCAAATCCTCGCTCTCCTGCTCACTGGCCATCAAGGTGTTCACCGAAGCCCAGAATTCTTCTCTGGCTACCGTTTGTATGCAACGGGAGAGGTCCGGGCATAGCTCTATGTGATCCATGTTGTATTTTGTAGCACCAGCCATCGGTTTTTTCAAACGGAACGATAGAGGGGATTTGACATGGTCGCGGGGTGGGTGCTAGACTTGTTATTGACATATGTTCATAATTGATACGGGAAATGTGGTGATTGGCCATGCCTAGGCCGATGAAATTGCGCTGTGTGGCTCAGTTGCCCAGCGTGGGTTTCTTCAGGCCCGTCGGAATTCCGGTGAACGTGTTGGAAGAGGTACACCTTTCGGTTGAGGAGGCCGAGTCAATCCGTCTCAAGGATCTCAGCCGATTGGAGCAGGAGGGGTGTGCTCAGCGGATGCATGTTTCCAGACCGACGTTCCATCGCATACTGGAATCGGCTCGAGGGAAACTGGCCGATGCCTTAGTTAATGGGAAAGCGATTCAGATTGAAGGAGGAAATTTCGGACTGCGACAAAGTCGCTTCAGGTGTAACAACGACGGCCACGAGTGGGATGTCCCTTTTGAAGTGTTGGCAAGGAGGGTTCCGCTATCCTGTCCCGTCTGTTCCAGCGCGAGCGTCCAGTCTGTCTCACTCCCTCCTTCTAGCTTTGTTGGGGGAAGTGGCAGAGGATTTCGAGGTGGGAGATTTCGTGGTGAAAGACGATGGTGAAAATAGCGAGAAAGGAGGTGAGGTAGTATGCCATTTGGGAGAGGGTGGTTTGGATGGGGGGGTTGTTGGGGCCGGGGATACGGTCCAGGATGGGGTAGAGGCTTTGGGTTGGGCTTCGGCCGGCGTCTAAGGCGAGGCCTTGGTCGTGGTTGGTTTGGGTGGTACGGTGCCTATGCCCGGGGTTGGCCTGGACGCGGTGTAGCTTATGGCTATCCCTATGGGGTATTTGGTTACCCGCGCTATGGCGGTGCCTACGGCCCGTATTATGGAGGCCCGTATGGGCATTCGCCGTACTGGATGGCCTAGCTTGAAATGCTGTGCCGCAGGGCGTGCCAACTGCGGGTGTGTCCATAGGCGGCAAAGTGAAAAACTATTGAGGAGGTGATACAATGCCAGGACTTGATGGAACAGGACCGCGTGGAATGGGTCCAATGACGGGGGGTGGATGGGGGTTCTGCAATCCCGGGGGCTTTGGACGGGGACTGGGCTTCGGACGTGGATTTGGCCGAGGACGAGGATATGGCTTTGGGCGGGGGATGCCCTATGCTGGGGCTGGCCAATGGTCGGGGTACGGGCCGCCGCAGGGCTATCCCTATGCTGGAGGTGCGCCGTACGCTTATGGCGGAGGAGGCCCTTATGCACCCCAAATGACAAAGGAGGAGGAGCTTGACTTGTTGAAGAATCAGGCTCAAGAGGTGAGGGGTCAACTGGAGCAGATTGAGGCAAGAGTAAAGGATCTAGAGGCTGGAGATTAAGAAAGGCGGTGCATGGTGAAAATCGCGATATCGGCGACAGGACCTGATTTGGACGCTGATGTGGATCCTCGCTTTGGAAGGTGCCAGTACTTCATTATCGTTGATGCTGAGACTATGCAGTTTGAGGCACTGGAGAACTCCAGTGCGGCGGCTGCCGGGGGTGCAGGAATCAGTGCGGCGCAGATGGTTGCCAACAAGGGGGTGGAGGTTGTCCTTACCGGAAACTGCGGGCCGAACGCCTACCAGACACTATCTGCTGCTGGTGTTCAGGTGATCAGCGGTGTCTCAGGAACGGTAAGGGATGCGGTGCAGGCCCATAAGGCAGGGAAGTTTCGGCCAAGCGCGCAGCCCAACGTGGCGTCTCATTACGGCATGGGAATGGGTTGGGGTAGAGGCATGGGCATGGGTATGGGTATGGGGCGGGGAATGATACCTACGCCAGGACCTGTGTCTCAAGAGGCAAGCCCAACACAGGAGGTGCAAATGCTGAAGAGCCAGGCTGAGAGCCTGGGACAGCAATTGAGCCAAATCCAGCGGCGTCTGGAAGAACTGGAGAAAGGAGGATAGAAAGAGACTATGCCTATCTACGAGTATGAGTGTCCGAAGTGTGGAGAGAAATTTGAGGTCCGCCAGGCCATGGGCGAAACCGGGATCGGCTTGAGTTGTCCCAAGTGCCATGCCGCTAATCCGCAGCGGCTGGTTTCCTCATTCTTCAGGTCTGGCTCCAGCGAGGATGACGCGATGGGTGCGAGTTGCCCCACCTGTAGTTCTGGAGTGTGCGGACTCCCTCCAATGATGTGAAGGGAGCCAGTTCTCATTGGAGGTGTTGTTATGCCTAGAGGAGATGGTACAGGACCTTACGGCCAGGGGCCGGGAACAGGTCGGGGAATGGGACGTGGTGCTGGGGTGGGCAGGGGAAGGATGGGTGGAAACCGGGCCGGGTCGGGTCCCAGCGGCGATTGTGTTTGTCCCAATTGCGGGGCGAGGGTGTCACACGGGGCAGGCGCACCTTGCTACGACTTGAAGTGCCCTTCATGCGGCGCAAAGATGGTCAGAGAATAGAGTGATCGTTTCCGTTGCCAGCGGCAAGGGGGGCACAGGAAAGACCCTGGTGGCCACCAGTCTGGCTCTTTCGCTCGCCAATAGGCATCCAGTGCAACTGCTGGATTGCGATGTGGAGGAGCCGAACGACCATATATTCCTCAATGTGACGGTCGATCAAAGCCAGCCGGTGTATGTGGCTGTGCCCGAAATAGACGAGAGCAAGTGTACCTCTTGTGGCACGTGCTCCGAAGTCTGCGCCTATAATGCGATTGCTGTGATCAAGCAGAAGGTACTCGTCTTTCCCGAGCTATGTCATGGCTGTGGGGCGTGCTCCTATTTGTGCCCTGAGTCGGCTATCACCGAGGGTGGAAGAGAGATAGGCGTGGTCGAGATGGGCACCTCAGGGAGGCTGGAGCTTGTTCAGGGAAGACTTCTGATTGGTGAACTGATGGCTCCCCCCATAATCAGGGAAGTCAAGAGGCACATTAACCCTGCGAGTCATGTCATTATTGATGTGTCACCGGGGACTTCGTGCCCTGTGGTGGAATCAATCAGTGGTAGTGACTTCTGTCTTTTGGTCACTGAACCCACTCCTTTCGGATTGAATGATCTCTCTCTGGCGGTGGAGGTGGTGAGGAAGTTGCAGATCCCTTGTGGCGTGATAATCAATCGGGTGGGAGTAGGAGACGAAAAGGTCGAGGGCTACTGCAAGGAGCAAGGCATTCCTATCCTGCTAAAGATCCCTCTGGATAGGAAGATCGCGACTCTGTATTCTAAAGGGATTCCTCTGGTGGAAGGGATGCCTGAGTGGCGCCCTGTCTTCCTTGAGCTCTTCGGGGAGATCGGGCGAATTGCCTCGGTTGGAGCAACGAGGTAAGTGGGTGGTGAGGGGCTGCCAGCGAGGCGGGTAATTACATGAAAGAAGTCGTGATTCTTAGTGGCAAAGGAGGGACGGGAAAGACAAGTATAGTAGCTTCCTTTGCCGTTCTAGCTCGAGACAAAGTGCTAGCTGATTGCGATGTGGATGCTGCTGACCTTCATCTCCTGCTCCAGCCCACGGCTAGAAGGAATGAAGAGTTCTGGAGTGGACAGGTTGCCTTCATCGACAAGGAGAAATGCACCCAGTGTGGCCTGTGTCAGGATGTTTGCCGATTTGGGGCCATAAAGGATTACTCCGTTGATGAGGTGTCCTGCGAAGGCTGCGGGCTATGTCCGCGAGTCTGCCCTGTTGATGCCATTGTGATGCAGCCGTGCATGGCCGGACACTGGTTTGTCTCTGATACGCGGCACGGGCCTCTGGTTCATGCCAGGTTGGGGATCGCCCAGGAGAACTCCGGCAAACTGGTCACGCTGGTTCGTGTCAACGCCAGGCATGTGGCTGAAGAGCAGGGTTTGGACTGTATTCTCAGCGACGGCCCACCGGGTATTGGATGCCCGGCCGTCGCTTCTCTGACCGGAGCAGACTTGGCACTTCTGGTGACTGAGCCTACGCTGTCGGGGATTCATGATCTCGAGCGAGTTCTCGAGCTCTGTCGCTACTTTGATATTCCGGCCATGGTATGCATAAATAAATATGATCTCAACGGCGACAACTCCCACCGTATTGAAGACTATTGTCGTGACCAGGGAATAGAGGTTGCGGCCAGAGTTCCCTTCGACAACGTGGTGACCGAGGCGCTTGTTCGGGGTTTGCCGGTGGTGGAGTATTCCAGCAACAAAGTCACTCAGGAGATAGAGAACTTGTGGCACAGGACTCGGGCCAAGCTGGGCACAGAATGACGTTTGCAGAGGAGGAGAGTTACAAATGCGATACGCGGTACCTATCAGTGGTGGCAAGATAGCTGCCCATTTTGGCCATTGCAGCCATTTTGCCTTGTTCGACGTTGACGAGGCGACCATGGCTATCATGGGGAAGGAGATTGTACCTTCACCAGGGCACGAGCCTGGACTTCTCCCAGCGTGGCTGGCTGACGAGGGGGTTTCTGTTGTTGTGGCTGGTGGCATGGGATCCAGAGCGCAGGGGCTTTTCACGGAGAGCCGCATCCAGGTCGTTGTTGGGATATCACAAAGCGATCCAGAAGCAGCCGTCCTGGACCATATCAAAGGAACGCTGGAGACTGGCGACAATCTCTGCGACCACTAGGACTTACGGGAGGTTACCATGAGTGACGGAACGGAGGAGCAGGTTTGGCGTGCACTGGGACAGGTAGTTGTCCCTGGGGTGATGCGCAGTCTGGTGCAGATGAACTTGGTGCGAAGCATTGAAGTTGAAGATAGCAGAGCGAAGATTGCTCTGGCTTCGACCGCGATTCCTGCTGAGCATCATAGTTGGCTTCAGGATAAGGTAATCAGTGCGGCCCGTGAGGTTCCCGGTGTGACAGATGCTATCGTTGCTTTCGTTGAGACCAAGCCGAAAGAACTGAATCAGATTCAACAGATAGTGGCAGTGATGAGTGGCAAAGGGGGAGTGGGCAAGTCCCTGATAGCTGGTCTCCTGGCTTCCTCTTTTGCCCGGGGGGGGAAGGATGTTGGCATACTTGATGCTGATATCACCGGCCCTAGCATCCCCAAGATGTTTGGTCTGAACGTTCGTCCGAGTGGCAGCGAGACAGGTATGCTGCCGATATCGTCGAAGTCTGGCATCGAGGTTATGTCCATGAATCTTCTGTTGCCCAGCGAAGACGAAGCCGTCATCTGGCGAGGCCCGCTCATGTCCAAAGCCATTACCCAGTTCTGGGAAGATGTCCTCTGGGGCAAGCTTGACTATCTCGTAATAGACTTGCCGCCAGGCACCGCTGATGCTCCACTAACGGTGATGCAGACGGTACCGCTCTCGGGCGTGATCGCCGTTTTCACCCCCCAAGACCTGACGGAAATGATAGTGAAGAAGGCAGTGAAAATGGCGAGGAAGATGGACGTCCGGGTGCTTGGAGTCATAGAGAATATGAGCTATCTCCTGTTACCGGGAACAGGGGAGAAGCTGGAGATTTTTGGCAGCAGTAAGGGAGAAGAGATGGCCAAAGCTTCCGAAGCCCCCCTCTTGGGACAACTGCCGATTGATCCTCAACTGGCCAGGCTCTGTGATGAGGGAAATATCGAGAAATACAGATCCGATGCGCTGTCTGAAATCGTCGAAAACGTTGTCGTCGCATTGAAAGGCAAAGAGTAGAATGGGATCCCCTGTTCCCCTACGCGAGGGCAAAGAGAGGATGGCGCGACCCAGCGATCCGTTCATTGGACTTGAGAAGTCTGTGATGGAGGACATGAGGAGGGTCTACTCTGAAAAAACGATCGACCATTTCCTCAGCCCCAGAAACCTCGGAGAGATTCAGGCTCCAGATGGATATGGAAGGTTGACGGGCCCTTGCGGCGATACGATGCAGATATGTCTCAAGACGAACAATGACAGGGTGACGAATGCCACTTTCTGGACGGATGGTTGCGGGCCCAGCATTGCTTGCGGCAGCATGGTCACCGAGATGGCAAAAGGGAAAAGCATTGCTGAGGCTCACAGGGTTACCCAGGAGGATATCCTGGATGCCCTGGGAGGACTCCCCGAGGAGAGTCGCCATTGTGCCCTGTTGGCGGCAAACACGCTGAAGATAGCAATCAAGGACTATCTGTCCTGCAAGAACGAACCGTGGAAACGGGCTTACAGGAGATAACCTCTTCTCTCTACTCTTCTTGATTCAGGCAGCAAAAACGAGCTGTCTCTCTGAGATTCTGGACGTCGGCCCTTCGTTGGCGCTGTTCAGTTCTGTCCGAAGCGGTTCCCGAGTTCCTTAAGAAACCTCTCCATCTCGGGAGGGAGGGGGGCTATGTCCTCCCTCCTGCTTTTGAGCTTGGCCTCGTAGTGAGCCTCTATCTGGGGCATTATGGACTTCAATTCCGGACTTTCGTTCACGGCCGAATTGATGCTGTTCAACTGTTGCTCTGCTCTCTCGATGTCCGCTTCGTCCTTGGCAAGCCCGTACAGCGTCTCAAGTACCGCCATCAGCCGTACCTTTCCCGTGTAGTCCTCATCGAGCTGGAGATACTGTGGCAGATGCACAACAAACCACATAGTCTGGATACCCAGTTGAGGTGCCCGTTGAGTGATCAGGAAGCTGATGGTGGTAGGTCCCTGATAGTCAGTGGGTAGGCTTCCTGTCTTTTCGAGGTCTTGTTGGGCCTTTTCACCAACTGCTCCTCCGCTCACCAGGAGCTTCTTGGTGTGAGGTACCATATCGTACATACTGCCAAGCAGACAGTATCTCTTGACCCCGAGTGCTGTGAGGACTCGCAGCACCGAATCCACGTACAGCTCGCCCAACATGTGCGGCTCCAGAAGCTTGAGA
>DAOUEN010000110.1:0-4078 GCA_034430415.1 Dehalococcoidia bacterium | reverse complement strand
GGTGGATGGCAACACCTTCTTCGAGGAATTCGTCATGAAGGCGAAGGCTAAAGGCAATAAGGAGGTCAGAAATGCCTACAATCGTTCATTTCGATGTTGCGGCAGATGATCCGGAGAGAGCCAAGACGTTCTATCAGGGGCTGTTTGGCTGGAAGATGGATGCGCCACCGGGCATGACGGGCTACTACCTGATTGAAACACAGGGTCTCAAGGGGGAAGCAGGTGTCGGTGGTGGCCTGGGGAAGAGAGGAGACCCCGGGCAGAGGATTACCAGCTACGTGGGCGTCGACTCAATTGATGCGTATGCCGCCAGGGTGGATAAGCTGGGAGGCAAAGTCATTCAACCGAAGATGACCGTGCCGGGATGGGGATATATGGCAGTGTGCCTGGACACCGAAGGCAACATGTTCGGCCTGTGGCAGGACGACCCAAAGGCCGGGTGATCCCGGCGGCCCGCTGGAAACAGAATGCAGGGTGCCCCTATGGCACCTGCCGTGACGAGCACTAGGCTGCGAACGGGCCCTTACTTGCGCCAGCGTTCCAGTGTGGGCAATACGGCCTGCAGTTGAGCTTTGGCCTGCTCGAAGGTGACGCCCGGGTCCTGGTCTGACCATCCCTTTGCCGATATATCTATCATCTGCTCCATGGTAGCATCGGGAGTGGCGAAGGAGCCCTCCTTGTAGCAGTAGGCGCAGTACTTCTCGCTCCTGGAGCCATCGGCTTCCGTACCGAAAGACTCCGGTTGATACATGGGCATGGCGCAACTCTGGCAAAAGGGCCCTTGAGGCTGTGCTGCATTCATAGTTCTTACCTCCCAACGAATCCGTCAGTATCCGCCTTCATGCTCTCTGAGAATCCACAGAGTCGCTGAAACTGGGCTATCCTCCGAATACTGCATCCAGGATGTTTCTAACCGTATCTTTGCCCCCACTCAGCATATCCAGATCAAATATCTCTGTATATCCACAATTGCTGCATGAAGCAAAGACATACCGATTGTGTTGAATATTGAATATCTTGGAAGCCCCCGTTCCCGTCAGGGCCAGGCTCTTGACACTTGCACCCGTATTGCGGCACTTCGGACATTTGAACCTTGATCCTATTTCTTCTTCGATATCGCTCATTGGAACCTCCTTGCAGCTACATTATTCTATCGTAGAGGCGATTTGTCCAATAAACTGCCGGCGTGCCGGGAGATGAAGCGAGTGGCTGTGGGAAGGAAGCAGGAGATGTGGCAGTCCGTACCGTACACATAGGGGATGGTGGGGGTTGCATTCTGCACGCCGTTGTCGCCCGCCGTAACCAGCATGAGCGCGCGAACGGGCCGTTACTTGCGCCAGCGTTCCAGGGTGGGCAATACGGCCTGCATCTGGGCCTGTGCCGGTACTCTTGACAATGGTCGTTGCCTGGTGCAAATTGGCGCTGGCGAGTCGCTAGACTTTGTGTCGGATGGCGGGCATGACCACTGCATTCATCGTTCACGCTGTTCTGTGGCTGCTAGGCCCAGTTTTCCTGTTCCGCATACCTCGGTGTGGAGGTGGAGTGGCGAGGGGTGGGAAACGGCCCTCGGTCTCCGTCATCATTCCGGCGCGCAACGAGGAGAAGACGCTGCCGGCTCTGCTTGGGTCGTTGAAGGGTCAGATAGGCCCGGGCGACGAGGTCATTGTGGTGGACGACCACTCGGAGGATGGGACCAGGGATGTCGCTGAGCATAACGGCGCCAGAGTCATACGGTCGGAAGCACTCCCGCCGGGCTGGTTGGGTAAGTCCTGGGCATGTCACCAGGGCGCCAGCGCCGCCCCAGGACAGCTCCTGGTGTTTCTGGACGCGGATACGGTTCTGGATAGCGACGGTCTCGGTAGGATCGTAGGAACTCACCACGGGTCTGATGGCGTGCTTTCCGTCCAGCCGTATCACCGCATGCGCCGGGCCTACGAAGAGCTGTCCGCTTTCTTCAACCTGGTCATGATGGCCGCCATGGGGTCGTTCACGGTACTGGGCAGGGCCATCAAGCCCATCGGGCTGTTCGGACCGGTAATCGTTCTCACCAGGCAGCAGTACCTCGGCAGCGGAGGGTATGCCGGGGTCAAGGGGGAGGTACTGGAGGACCTGGCATACGGCTCGGAGTTCAAGAAGCGGAGCGTCGGTACCTACTGCTATGGCGGCAGGGGTACGGTCTCATTCCGCATGTATCCGGACGGAATCAGGCAGCTCATTGCGGGTTGGAGCAAGGGTTTCGCCGCGGGAGCGGCCAAGACCTCTGCCCCGGTATTGGTGCTGATTATCGCCTGGATAGTCGGGGCTACAGGCACCGCCAGGCACCTCGCCCAAGCGATGATTGCCGCCGATGCCATCGGGATTACGACCTGGGGTATCCTCTACCTCTGCTACGCCCTACAGATATACTGGATGCTGGCCAGGGTAGGTAGCTTCAAGCTGTACACGGCACTGCTGTATCCGGTGCCTCTGGTGTTCTTCTTTGTGGTGTTCGCCTATTCCTTCTTTATCATCTTCATCAGAAGAAGGGTACAATGGAAAGGCAGAGAGCTGGATGTGAAAGGGGGCAACGACAATGCTGTTCCACCTGCCGAGACTCATCACAGTAGGAGTTGACATAGCGGCCTGGCTTGCCATCCACATTGGCGTGTCCTATATGGCCACGCGCATCCCGCTGCACTCGTTTAACCCGGAGTCCTGGCTTTTCCGGAAACGCCGCTGGGAGAAGGACGGCTGGCTGTATAGCGGGTTGTTCCAGGTGAAGCGGTGGAAGAACAGGCTGCCGGACGGAGCAGCCGCCTTCAGGGCTGGCTTCCAGAAGCGGCGCCTCAGGCAGACGAGTGAGGAGTATTTTACCGACTTCCTCAGGGAGACCTGCCGGGCGGAGCTCACCCACTGGGTAGTGTTCCTGTTCGGCCCGGTGTTCCTGATATGGAATATCTGGTGGGTCGGCTTGATTATGGTGGGGTATGCATCGGTGGTGAACATACCCTGCATCCTCACTCAGAGGTACAACAGGATAAGGCTGCGGAGGATGGTCGGCCGATAGCGGGGCGCTTGGCTGTCTAAGGCGAGGAGCAACCCGCGGCGAAACGGAGCCTATCCGGCTCGAGTCCGCGACAGGCAGCCCGTCCAGGGTGGTGGAGTTCGGGCTGAGAGTCCGGTCTACGGACCTTCGGCCCTCGCCTTGAGGGCGGCCAGCCAGGGCCCGTCGAGCCTCCGTAGAGTACTGCGCACCATGAAGTAGAGCGGGACCGCGGGCCACCCCGAGATACCTTCCCTGGTTGCGGCTGCCGTCTTTCCTTCGTGCTCTCGAAACTCCCATTGGTGAACGGCTCTGAAGCCCGATGCTCTGCCCGTCCAGACGAGCTCTCTGGGCCGGTCCGCTTTGGTCACCGTGACGTTCCACTTCGTAGGGCCGAGCTTGACGTCGAAGACCGAGCCTTCTCTCAGGGGGAGAGGGGTGATGGGCTTCAGGTAAGTGGTTCCCTGCCACTCCGGCCAGGACTCTATATCAACCAGGATATCCCAGACCTTCTCCGCCGGGGCGTGAATCTCCGAGCTGAATTCGACATTTACGATTGCCATGCTGCCACCTCCTGCACGTGAAATCTCCTGCCGGTCAATAGCATCCCATCACCGGTCACGATTCAGAGTAACGTCTACGACTATGACTGCCGTATGACAATGATATCACCTGTACTTACAGGATTGAAGCCCTGCAAAAAGGGCACAAAGAAAGGGTAGCCCCCGTTCCCTTGTGACTCAAGGACTACCCTGTATTTCATCCTCGCCTTGCCCTATCATCTACGACTTTCGCTGTCGCCCCAGCCCTCTGTCAATCCTAGTACAACACCGGCCGAAAGGCAATACCTCCTGCCGATTTCCCCTGCCGCCGTGGTAGAATGCCTTCGCAGAGCAAGCAGACGAGACGGAGGCATTGAATGAGCGACTGGGGAGCGGGTTTTGCCATCGGCATCGCTGTCGGCGTGGGCCTCGGCATGACTATGGGAAGAAAGCAGAGGCCGTGGTCGGAGCTGACGGAAAAGGAGAGGAAGGTCAGGATAGGCATCCTGGTTGC
>DAOUEN010000109.1:0-4407 GCA_034430415.1 Dehalococcoidia bacterium | reverse complement strand
TCAGTTGCCAGACGAACGCGGATTGCTCCCTATTATTCAAGTCCATCGCCAGCCAACAGAACAGTCATGCCAGAGGTCATTACCCCTTGACTGGAGGGGAACGCGAGTCGCCTCCAGATCGGGCAACTCAGACACTGTCTCGCTCATCTATATGGGGTAAGTACGGCTTGATATCCAAAAGCGGGGTGCCATCAATAGCATCCAGTCCTCTCACCTTCAGAACGTTCCCTGCCCTGTCCAGCAACTCCACAATGCACAGCCCCAACGGGCTAGGTCTGCGCGGTGACCTACTGGCAAATAGCCCACGCGGCTTCACATCCCCAGGCGGGGTGACACTGAGCGAATACCCGGTAGATCGATGGAACCAGTATATCAAGACGAGGCGAGAGAACATCTCTATGTTTCTCAGGCCCTCCCCGAATGCCGGAAATACCTCTACTTGGCAGATTGCCTCACGGCTACTGCCTTGGCGCGGCGCCTCGCCAACCGTTTTGTACGGAGAATGGATGACCCCTATCGGGCTCAGTACTAACACCTGGCTTTCTCCCATGATAGCAACACCGTGACGTAATTAGCAGCCTGCCACCCCTCCAAGAACACAAGCTATTTGCGCCTCGGAACTCGAGGCGTAATCTGGCATAGGCCACCCCCTCGACACCTCCCCTCCTCACGAACAGTGTAGTATGGATCCCGTCACAGTATCAAGGGAACGTGTCTTGTCGGACGAAGCTTGATCTGCTGCTTGGCTTCAACAGTGTCGGGGGACGTTGGCATATTTTCGAATGGAATTAGGGCTCAATTGCAGGCAGCCGTGCAGTCCAAGATGCGGCCAAGATACGGGGCTGCCCCCGACGCTTGTCCCCTAGAGGCTGTTAGGATACTATAAGCTGAACGTATATGCTGTACCAGATAATTCAGAAGCTGGCTATGAGTGCAGTGTCCCGAACGGCAGCAAACGCCCAGAGACCGTATGCCAAAGGACTCGGCCTGAGACACGCAGACTGAAGATGATTCAAATACCGTGTCCGTGGGTTTCGAGCTAGCGAATTACCGGAGGTGACCCAATGGCGACCAAGTACGTCTATTTCTTCGGCGGCGGCAAGGCCGACGGCAAAGCAAATTCAACTGACCTCCTGGGAGGGAAAGGGGCAAACCTCGCAGAAATGGCCAGGATGGGAGTCCCTGTGCCCCCGGGATTCACCATCATCGCCGACGTCTGCAACATATACTTCCAGAGCAATAGCAGCTATCCCAGAGAGGTGACACTCCAAGTGGAAGAGAACTTGGCCAAACTGGAGCAGACCATTGGTGCCAAGTTCGGTGATGAAGAGAATCCGCTGCTTCTGTCCGTAAGATCAGGAGCCAGAGTATCCATGCCCGGCATGATGGACACTGTCCTTAACCTTGGCCTGAATGAGGCTTCCGTGGCCGCGCTGGCGAGAAAGACAGCAAACGAGCGGTTTGCCTACGACGCCTATCGGAGATTCATCGAGATGTACGCTAACGTGGTAATGGGGGTGGAAGACACTCTACTGAATGAGATCTTGAGAGAAGTGCGGGAAGGCAAGCCAGGGATGGAACTGGCAGCGGAAGACCTCAAAGAGCTGTCCTCCAAGCTACACGCCACGGCGAACGCGGCCACCGGCAAGGATTTCCCTACCGACCCCATGGAGCAGCTTTGGGCAGCCATTTCAGCCGTCTTTGAATCCTGGAACAACCCCAGAGCCATCGCCTACAGAGAGATAAACAAGATACCTCACCACTGGGGTACGGCGGTAACCGTCCAAGCGATGGTATTCGGGAACATGGGAGACGACAGCGGCACCGGTGTAGCTTTCTCGCGAAACCCGGCGACCGGCGAACGGGAACCGATCGGAGAGTTCCTTCTCAACGCCCAGGGTGAAGACATAGTGGCAGGTACGAGAACGCCTCAGCCCATTGCCGAATTGAAGCGAGCGTTGCCTCAATGCTACGACGAACTGGTAGACGTCTCCCGGAGATTGGAACGACACTTCAGGGACATGCAGGACATTGAGTTCACCATTCAGAACGGAAGGCTGTGGATATTGCAGACTCGGACGGGGAAGAGGACGGCTTCCGCATCAATAAAGATCGCCATGGACCTCTTAAGGGAAAGACTGATCGCCGGAACCGAAGCGTTCCTCCGCATTACCCCGAGCGAGGTAGAGCAGGTACTGCACCCCGTAATCGATCCCAGCGAACAAAGACAGCTCATCGCCAAAGGTCTTCCAGCCTCTCCTGGGGCGGCCTCGGGCAAAGTGATATTCGATCCAGACGAGGTGGTAGAGCTTGCAGCCAAGAACGGGGACTACATCCTAGTGAGGCAACAGACGTCCGCTGACGATATCCGCGGGATAAGCGCCGCGGCCGGTGTACTGACCACTCGGGGCGGCATAACCTCACACGCTGCGGTGGTGGCCCGCGGAATGGGCAGGTGCTGTGTTGTGGGTTGCAGCAGCATTAACGTCGACCTGGAGAGAGAGGAGTTCGTAGTAGGGAACAGGATTGTCAACAAAGGAGATCTCCTGACTCTGGACGGCTCTACGGGAGAGGTGTTCTTGGGCAAGCTTTCGACCGCCTCGGCCAAACCCAGCAATGAGTTCAAAGAGCTTATGGTGTGGACCGACCTGGTGAAGGGAATGGGGGTGATGGCCAACGCCGACAACCCACAGGACGCCAGGCTGGCCAGGGACTTCGGAGCCGAGGGAATCGGTCTTTGCCGCACAGAGCACATGTTCTTCCAACTGGATAGAATCGACCATTTTCGGGAGGCGATCCTGGCAGACGAGACAGAAGAGCGCAAACAGGCTCTGCAGAAGCTTATCGGATTTCAACGGTCCGACTTCCGGGATATCTTCAAGGAAATGGAGGGGCTGCCGGTAACCATCCGACTTCTGGACCCGCCGCTGCACGAGTTCTTCCCTCTACCCCACGCCGAGGACGAACTGAGACCCTTGGCCAAGAGGCTGGGAATCTCTTTCCGAAGACTGAAGGAGAAGATGCAGACCTTTAACGAGTTCAATCCCATGCTGGGCCACCGTGGCTGCCGTCTGGGCATAACTCACCCCGAGATCTACGAAATGCAAGTCCGAGCCATAATGGAAGCCGCCTACGAACTGATGAAGAAGGGCTCTGCCGTGTATCCCGAAATCATGTTACCGTTTGTGAGCACGGTGGAAGGACTGAGAATCCTCAAGAAGCTCGTGTCCGACACCTGCGAGCAGGTTGCCAAGGAGATGGAAGTGACGGAGCCAAACTACCGCTTGGGCATAATGATCGAATTGCCCAGAGCTGCCCTCATCGCCAGCGAACTGGCAGAGCTTGTAGACTTCTTCTCCTTCGGGACCAACGACCTGACCCAAACCACATACGGGCTCAGCCGAGACGACTTCGGCACCTTCTTCCCAGCCTACCTGAACAAGGGGGTACTCAGAAATGATCCCTTCATCTACCTCGACCAAACAGGGGTAGGCGAGCTGGTCAAGATCGGATTGGAACGAGGAAAGAGAGCCAAGCCCAGCTTGAAGGTGGGCATATGCGGCGAGCACGGCGGCAATCCCGAATCCATAAGATTCTTTCACCAGATAGGGCTGGACTACGTAAGTTGTTCTCCCTATAGGGTACCTGTTGCCCGCTTTGCCGCTTCGCAGGCAGCCTTGGAGACAAAGACAAACAGCAGTAGCGACACCCCGGGGTAGAGTAGACCTAACTGTTGCGGAGTCAAGCTCAGGAGAAATTGACGTGCCGCTGATCGGAGTTCTCCTACTGAGAGCCAGAGGAGTATGAAATGTCGAAGTACGAAGTGATCATAATTGGTGGAGGGCCTGCTGGGCTTGCCGCGGGGCTCTATACGTCGCGTGCGGGTCTGAAGAGCTTGCTAATCGAACGCGGCACGCCAAGTTGCCTCCGCCATTGGTGACGGTGCCACTGCCGCTATATCTGCTTTCAAGTAGCTCCAGGAGAGAAGCTAGGGTCTAGCCACGAATCAAGAAACGAGATGGTCAAGGTCATTCCTAGGACTTGACAATCCCTCAGTCGGCATTAAGAATCTAGGCAACAAGTAGTGAGAGTCAAGTGAGAATCGGTGCTTTCGAGCTTTCAGAGCCTCTTCCAGTGCTCAGAGATCCCCATGCCTTGGCTATGCTTCGGCCGTGGATAGATGTGGGTAGCGTAGGTACCCTGACGGTTCTTGGCTTGGAGAGTCGCTTTGGAGCTAAGGAACTAGGAAGACTGGCAAGGCCAGGAAATTTCTTTGACTTCACTCGCTACCGTCCCACCGCCTACCTCAAGGAGGGCCGCCGCGAAATCTCAATCCCCAATACAACTATTACCTACGCGCGACTAGAAACAGGGCATGATTTCCTCTTTCTCAAGCTTCTGGAGCCG
>DAOUEN010000108.1:0-15100 GCA_034430415.1 Dehalococcoidia bacterium | reverse complement strand
CCGCGAACGATGCTGTCGTCAACGACCACCAGCCGCTTGCCGGAGATCACCTGGGAGAGGGGATTGAACTTAAGCTGGACGCCGAGGTCTCTGAGTCTCTGGTCTGGCTGAATGAAGGTGCGGCCGACGTAGCGGTTCTTGAGCAAGCCCTCGCAGTACGGGATACCCGAGGCCTCGGCGTAGCCGATGCCGGCTGCGGTAGCTGAATCGGGGATGCCTGTAGCCAGGTCAGCGTCAACGGGGTACTGCCGTGACAGTTCTGCTCCCATGGCCTGTCTCGCCTCATAGACCAGCTTGCCCTCTATGACGCTGTCGGGGCGGGCGAAGTAGATATATTCGAAGATGCAGAGGGCCTTCTTGCTGTCGCCCTTCCCCTTAAAGCTCTCGACGCCGTTGTCGTCTATGACTATGATCTCGCCGGGCTCGACATCGCGGGAGAGCTGTGCTCCCAGGTGATCCAGGGCGCAGCTCTCTGAGGCAATGACGTAGCCGCTGTCGATAGTACCCAGGCAGAGGGGGCGTACGCCCATGGGGTCACGGACTGCAATCAGCTTGTCCCTGGTAAGGATTGTGAGCGAATAAGCTCCCTGGAGGCGGTACATGGCATGCCTGATTCTTTCCTGCCAGTTGTTGCCGGGCGAGGCTAGAATCAGATTAGCGATGACCTCGGAGTCAGTCGAAGTGTGAAAGCTGTAGCCTCGCATCTGGAGTTCATCGCGGAGCGGCTTGGCGTTCAGTATGTTGCCGTTGTGGGATACTGCGAGTGCCGGCTCTTTGATCCCTGCTACAACGGGGCCGACACTGCCCAGTTGCCTTGAACCGGAGGCCGAGTACAGGTTATGTCCGATACCGATGTGTCCCTGGAGCTGGGCAAGGTCACTCTCGGTGAATGCCTGAGAAACCAGCCCTCTATTGGTGCGGGCCTTTATTCCATCGCCGTCGCACACAGCAATGCCGCTGCTCTCCTGGCCACGGTGCTGCAGAGCGAAGAGTGCAAAGAAGATCAGTCGAGCTATGTCTATTCTGCGGCCGTAAATTCCAAAGATGCCACAGCTCTCACGCATAGAAGTATGGCTCATTATAGATTGTTGCCGCCTTTTGGTCAATCTCGGAGGGTTGTGCTATAATGCGGGGCATTATGTTGCAGAAGGATAAAGTAAAAGAGATAACTGCCAATTTCGGTTTCAAAGAGGGTGATACTGGCTCTCCTGAAGTTCAGGTGGCGTTGCTTACTGAGAGAGTGAGCCAGCTAACAGAGCACCTCAAGGCGAATTCGCACGACCGTCACTCGCGCCGGGCTCTCCTTAGGCTAACGGGGCGACGCAGACGAATGTTGACCTATCTTAACAGGAGAGACCCCGGAAGATATGGCCTGCTGACTGCCAAGCTGGGCCTGAGGAAGAGTAGCGTATGAGAGAGGTTTTTGAGCGGTCCATAGGTGGGCGAACGCTTAGCATCGGGACGGGGAAGCTAGCTCAGCAGGCGGATGGAGCTGTGGTGGTCCGCTACGGGGATACAGTTGTCCTGGTTGCCGTCTGTAGTGCCAACGAGCTTGCCAGGGAGACGGATTTTATCCCTCTAACGGTGGAATACGAAGAGAAACTCTACGCTGCCGGCAAGATACCGGGCAGTTTCATCAGGCGAGAAGGGCGGCCCAGCGAAGAGGCAACTCTCAGCTGCCGAGCTATTGACAGGGCGCTAAGGCCACTGCTGTTCAAGGGATTCAACCACGAGATGCAGATCATAGCTACAGTGCTTTCGGCTGACAAAGAAAACAACCCGGACACCTGTGCTCTTATTGGGGCATCGGCCGCGCTTGCGATATCTGATATCCCATTCTCGGGCCCGGCTTCGGCGGTGCGCGTTGGCTATATTGGTGACAGGTTAGTTCTGAATCCAACTATGCCGCAAATGGAAGACAGTTTGCTTGACATAGTTGTTGCCAGCACCAGGCAGGCTGTGGTGATGGTGGAGGCAGGGGCCAGGGAGGGTTCTGAAGATCTGGTGTTTGAAGCACTGGAATTCGGCCACGAAGCCAACCAGGAGATCATCAGCCTGCAGGAGGAAATCCAGCAGGAATGGGGCAAGCCTAAGGTCGCAGTCGAGGCTAGAGAGATTGCCCCCGAACTCCAGGCGAGCATTTCTGCTTTGCTGGGTGATAAGCTGGATGAGGCTCTGGGACAGCAGGGCAAATCAGGGAGGAACGAGGCTGTGGCCTCGCTGCGACAGCAAGCGAGCCACGAACTAGGTTCTACCTTCTCCGAAGGCGAGATCGAATTCGCTTTTGAGACTCGGCTCAGGGCTGTCGTGAGGAAAGAGATACTGCGGAGGAAGGAGCACGTGGATGGTCGGCGGGCTGACGAGATCCGGCCTATTAGCAGCGAGGTTGGGCTGCTGCCCTGTACGCACGGCTCGGGTCTGTTCTGCCGGGGTGAAACTCAGGCATTGACCATTACCACCCTGGGGACAGCGCGTCAGGAGCAGTTGCTTGATGGACTCGGCCTGGCGGACACCAAGCGTTTTATGCACCACTACAACTTCCCCCCGTTTTCTACCGGGGAGGTAAAGCGATTCAGGATGCCAGGCAGGCGTGAGATCGGGCACGGCGCATTGGTAGAGCGAGCAGTTGCCCCGATACTGCCTTCCGAAGACGATTTCCCCTACACCATTCGGCTGGTTTCCGAGATTATCAGCTCCAATGGCAGTTCATCCATGGCCAGTGTCTGTGGCTCCACGCTTTCGCTAATGGATGCTGGTGTGCCCATCAAGGCGCCGGTGGCAGGAATAGCCATGGGGGTAATTGGTGGAGGGAATGGAGACCACGTTATCCTGACTGATATCGAGGGCATGGAAGATGCCTGCGGGGATATGGATTTCAAGATTGCCGGCACCTCCAAGGGAATTACGGCTCTGCAACTTGATGTCAAAGTCAAGGGCATGGACTTCGGCGTATTGAAAGAAGCTCTTGATAGGGCTCGTCAGGCTCGCCTCGATATACTGGACAAGATGGCACAGACTATCAGGTCCAGTCGCCCTGAGCTCAGCCCGTACGCTCCCAGGATGTATGAGATGACTATCGACGCGAGCAAGATTGGCAGTGTTATCGGTCCGGGTGGTAGAACCATAAGGTCCATCATAGAGGATACCAAGACGACCATTGACATAAAGAACGATGGCACCGTGGTTATCGGCTCGTCGAACGAAGAGGCGACTCGAGAGGCAATCAGGAGAATAGAGGAATTGACCCGCAATGTGAAGGTGGACGATGTCTATACGGGAAAAGTGAGCCGGGTTCTAAATTTTGGCGCCATGGTGGAGATTCTGCCTGGCAAGGAGGGTTTGGTCCACATTAGTCAGCTTGCTGACTACCGTGTGGCCCAGGTTGAGGACGTGGTCAAGCTTGGCGACGAGATAACGGTCAAAGTTGTCGAGATTGACAGCCTGGGCAGGATTAACTTGTCCCGAAGAGCACTATTGGATAAGGTCCCAAGCCCGGGCGCTGCCGGGGCAAAGGACTCATTCTCTCAGGAGCGTCGTTCGGGGAAACAGTCGAACTATGGCCGTTCTCGTCCGCAGAACAGACCTGGGCAGCGTAGCAACTACGGCAGCAACAGGTAGGCTACATCTGCGTGCGGGGGGTGCGCATCATGGAAGCGATAAGGGTAGTCATCAATGGAGCCTTGGGAAAGATGGGGCGAGAGGTGACCAAGGCTGTGCACAACGACCCTGAACTGAAGGTAGTGGGTGCTGTCGAGAAGAGGGTAACTCAGAAGTACCTGCCGCTCCCCGAGACTTCAGAACTCATACCATTCTCCTCTGACTTAAGCGCTCTTCTGAGAAGCTGTAACCCTGACGTAGTGGTGGATTTCACCAATGCCGAAGCCTGTGCGGCGGCGGCGCGAATCTCGCTTAGACACAAAGTCAACATGGTCATAGGGACCTCCGGTCTGTCCGAGGAGAACCTGGAGGAGTTTGGAGAGCTGTGCCGTGTCAATGATGTGTGTGCTGTGGTGGCGTCCAATTTCTCCATGGGAGCAGTGCTCCTGATGCATTTGGCAAAGGTTGCCGCGAGGTTCTTTGACAATGTTGAGATTGTAGAGATGCACCATGACAAGAAGATTGACGCTCCCTCGGGAACAGCAATTACAACAGCCAGGGCTATGCTGGAAGCTCATGGCGGACCTTTCCTCTATCCCAAGACTGAGAGGGAGGTGATCCGCAATTCCAGAGGAGGGGAAATCGATGGCATAGCTATCCACAGTTTGAGATTGCCAGGATTCATGGCGGGGCAGGAGGTTATACTTAGCGGCAAGGGCGAGACTCTGAGTCTGCACCATGAAGTCATAAGCCGGGAATCGTATACGCCGGGAGTTGTTCTGGCAGTCAAGAAAGCTACGACGCACAAAGGTCTGGTTCATGGATTGGACGTTCTGCTGGAGTTGTAGCAAGAGTAATGGAAGAGTTCAACGTGGCTATTGTTGGCGCTACCGGTCTTGTGGGGCAGGAGGTTGTCAAGATATTGGAGCGGCGGAACTTCCCGGTGGCTTCCATGCGATTGTTTGCTCTGGAACACTCTCCAGGCACGAAGCTCTTCTTTAATCATCACAAGATCGAGGTCGAGGAGGCCAAGCCGGAGGTATTCCGCGACATCGACATTGCCTTTTTCTCTGTTGGCGAAGATTCCAGCCGAAGGCTGTCGCCTCTAGCTGCAGAGGCTGGCGCAGTGGTCATAGATGACAGTCCGGCTTTCAGAATGGATCCTGCCGTACCCCTTGTGGTTCCTGAGGTGAATGTGGAAGACATAGAACGCCACAAGGGAATAATCGCCAGCCCAGGCGGGGCCGCTATCCAACTGGCGGTGGCTCTCTGTCCCCTACATAAGGTCACTCCGATAAAACGAGTCGTGATAAGCACCTACCAGGCGGTATCGGACGGCAGCACTGCCGCCCTGAAGGAGTTGACAGCACAGGCGAAACTGGTTCTGGACGGCCGTCGTGTTTGCCCTCATGTGTATTCCCATCAGATAGCCTTTAACGTGTTGCCGGAAATTGATGTCTTTCTGGACAGTGGATATACTAGGGAAGAGCGGAGAATAGTGGAGGAAACACGGAGAATAATGCATGCTAGAGACATGGCTGTCTCGGCTACCTGTGTCCGCGTTCCCGTGTACTTTGGACACAGCCAAGCGGTGAATGTGGAATTCGCCGTGTCTATGACGCCGGAGGAGGCAAGGAAGATCCTGGCTCAAGCACCTGGTGTGAGAATCCTTGACGACCCTAGCGTCAGTTTCTATCCTCAACCCTGGGCAGCCTCCGGTTCAAACCACGTGTTTGTAGGTAGAATCAGGAAGGACGTTTCTCACCCCAATGGGCTGGTTATGTGGGTGGTGGCCGACAACTTGCGCAAGGGGGCGGCATTGAACGCTGTTCAGATTGGCGAGCAAGGAATGCAACGGGGGGTGATAAAACCTGGGAAGAGGAGGCGTTGATATGGAGAAACTGGGTCGTTTGCTGACCGCCATGGTTACGCCGTTCGATGGTGCAGGCAAGGTCGATTACCAGCAGGCGAGGAGCTTGGCCAGGGCCTTGCTCGGTTCTGGCAGCGATGGACTGGTTGTCTGCGGTACCACCGGCGAGTCGCCGACTCTCAGCACCGACGAGAAGCTCAGGCTTTTTGCTGAGGTCAAATCTGAGGTGGCTGGTCGTGGAGCAGTGGTGGCTGGCACCGGGAACTACAACACTAGGGAAAGCCAAGAACTGACAAGAGAGGCGGAGAAAATCGGGGTTGATGCTTGTCTTCTTGTAGTGCCCTACTATAACCGCCCGACCCAGCAGGGCTTGTTTGAGCATTTCAGTGCTATAGCTAGGTTCACAAGCCTGCCGTGTATCGTGTACAACGTGCCGTCACGGACCTCCTGCAATATCGCTGCCGATACAGTGATAAGGCTGAGTCAGATCGACAATATCATCGGCGTGAAAGAAGCAAGCGGCGACTTCCGCCAGATAGCTGAGATCATACAGGGGACAGGGGAAGGATTCCTCGTTTATAGCGGGAACGACGGTGATACACTGCTTATCCTCGCTCTGGGTGGTTATGGTGTGGTTGGTGTGGCTACACACTTGGTGGGTGTACAGATGAAAGAGATGATGGAGAAGTTCCTCGAGGGAAGGACACGGGAGGCAGCTAGCATTCATCGCCGTCTGTTGCCTCTGGTAGGCTCCCTGTTTGTTATCGCTAACCCAGTTCCTTTGAAGTATTCCCTGAATTACCTTGGCTTCCCGGTGGGCAAGCCTCGCTTGCCTCTGATTGAGCCTGATGAGAAGTCAGCCGCAGCTATTCGGACAGCGCTCGAGGCCTGCAAAATTGACCTCGCTATACCCTGACGCACCAGTCAGAAAGGATAGGGCAGGTCTTCCCTGAGAATTCGGGGAGTTGTCAGGGAAGGATAGGCTTCACCTCTACGACTTGCTCCCGCGCTGGCCCCACCGCGATGAAGCTGATAGGGCACGAGAGAAGGTCTTCGATCCTTGCTACGTAGCGGCGAGCCTGTTGTGGCAGGCTCTCCAGGTCCCGCGTGTCTGCTATTGATTCCTGCCATCCGGGCAATTCTTCGTACACGGGCTGGCACCTCTCCAGTGCGGTGGCGTTGCTGGGGAAGTAGTCAAGTGTCTTGTTGTCGAGCCTATAGGCGGTACATATCCTGACTGAAGGGAAGCCGTCGAAGATGTCGAGGTGGGTCAAGGCTATGTCACTGAGGCTGTTTACTTGAACACTGAGCCGGCCCGCCACAGCGTCAAACCAGCCACATCTTCTTGGCCTGCCTGTGGTAGTACCGTACTCCTTGGCTTTCTCCCGGATCAGCTCGCCCACGTCATCCTTCAGTTCCGTAGGCATAGGTCCGCCACCGACTCTGGTGCTATAGGCCTTGAATACTCCAACGGCGCGGCTAATCTCCATAGGGCCTATGCCTGTCCCCTGGGAACCTCCTCCGACGAGCGGAGAAGATGAGGTCACATATGGATAGGTGCCGAAATCGGGGTCAAGCAGAGTTCCCTGCGCCCCCTCCAATAGAATTGACTCTCCTTTGGCCAGAGCCTGGTGAATTGTGGTCTCGGTCTCCCTAATAAACGGTGCCAGCTGCTCGGCGTAGCGGCAATACTGTTGGAATATCTCCTCCAATGACAAAGGGGGGTGCTCATATAGCTTGGCAAGGATAGCATTCTTGAACTCGAGGGTTGAGGTGAGCTGGCGGTAAAAGGCGTCTTTGTCTAGCAGGTCTCCAGTGCGGATTCCTATGCGAGCCACCTTGTCGGCAAAGGCGGGACCAATGCCTCTCCGGGTCGTGCCCAAAGCTCCCTTCCCTCGCCTTTCCTCCTCCAATCCATCCAGAAGGGTATGGTAGGGCATGACGAGGTGGGCACGGTCGCTAACCAGGAGATTGTTTACCTCGACACCCCGGCCCCGAAGTTCTTCTATCTCCTTGAGAAGGACTGCCGGGTTGACAGCCACACCGTTGCCGATAATGCAGATCACATGGGGATGGAAAACGCCCGAAGGTATGAGATGTAGCTTGAACTCGCCGTACGGATTGATCGCCGTATGGCCTGCATTGTCACCCCCTGAAAAGCGAATCACCATCTTGGCCTTCTCAGCCAAGGAATCGATCACCTTTCCCTTCCCCTCGTCGCCCCACTGCCCTCCTACAAGAGCTACAACAGACATCTGGACCCCCTAAGGATTTCCTTGCCTCCGCAGGTGGACAAGCCGCTGAGCCACGGTGACATAGACGCAGATCAGCAGCACCCACAAGGCAATAGGGACTTGGTTGACCATCAAACCGATGGCCAATACTATAACTCTCTCGGCTCGGGTAAACAAACCTACCTGACATGCTAGGCCCAGCCCTTCCGCTCTGGCCCTGATGTAACTAACCAGAAAGGATCCAATCATGGTGGCAACGATCACCAAGGACTGCCAAGCAGCGTGTGTTGGCAGGTAGTAGATCAACAGGGCACAGAATATCAGCGCTTCTGAGATACGGTCAGCCGTTGAATCGAGAATAGCCCCGAATGCTGTAGTCTTCTTGGTGGCGCGAGCCAGCGCTCCGTCCAGGATGTCACAGAGCCCGGACACCAGGATCAGGAGTCCGCCGGAAAAGAAGTGACCACTGGCAATCATGTAGGCCGCAACTATGCTCAGGAGCAAGCTAAGAGAGGTAACGGCGTTTGGGCCTATGCCAGTGCGAGCTAGGACTGCTGCTATTGGGTCAGCGATGCGCGAACCTGTAGACCTTCGAATCTCCGTCAGGGTTGCCATAGATTTCCTTATATTGTGGCAGGGACTGTTATGTTACTATTGGGCAAGAAGCGAGGGCGCGGCATGTTCCGAATGGGTGCTGCGTGAAGGGTCACTATCGTGTCACGAAAGCAGTTCACGATTCGGTGGCGGCTGATCTGGGCTCAGGCAGCGAGATGGGATTTTCTTGCTCTTGTCCTGCGATGAATGCCTCGGTTCTCGAGCGAGCATCATCATCGGCATACTGAATTGGCGGAGACTTCATGAAGTAGGCTGCCGGCGCTACAATGGTTCCGCTAAGGCCACGATCCAGAGCCAACTTGCAGCATCTGATGGCATCGATGACGACACCTGCTGAGTTGGGACTATCCCAGACCTCCATCTTCATCTCCAGATTCAGGGGGACGTCGCCGAAGGTGCGCCCTTCCATCTTGATGTGGCAGAACTTGCGGTCAGTCAGCCAGGGAACGTAGTCGCTGGGCCCAACATGGATATTGTCAGCCCCGAGGTCATAGTCTAGCTGCGAAGTAACCGCATTGGTCTTCGAGATCTTCTTGGATTCCAGGCGCTCTCGCTCAAGCATGTTGTAGAAATCGGTATTGCCACCAAAGTTCAACTGGTAAGTTCGCTCGAGCCTGACGCCCCGGTCACGGAAAAGCCGGGTCAGCACCCGGTGAGTGATGGTAGCTCCAACCTGGGACTTGATGTCATCGCCGATGACGGGCAATCCGCAGTCGGCAAAGCGCTTCTGCCAGTACGGCTCACGAGCAATGAAAACCGGTATGCAGTTGACAAAGCCGCAACCAGCTCTCAGTATCTGTTCCACATACCACTTGGTCGCTTCCTCGCTCCCCACAGGCAGGTAGCTGACGACCACATCAGTTCCAGTCTCCTTGAGAATCTCTATCACGTTGGCGGTCGGGCCCGGCGCTTTGGTGATGATCTGAGATAGGTACTTGCCCAGACCATCGTGGGTCATGCCCCGCTCGACTCTTACCCCGGTCTTGGGCACATCGCAGAATTTGAAAGTGTTGTTGGGTGGGGTGTAGATGGCCTTGGATATGTCCTTGCCCACTTTGTTCTTGTCAATATCAAACGCGGCCACGAAGTTGATATCGGAAATATGATAGCCTGCCAGGCTGACGTGCATCAGACCAGGAACGAACTCGTCCGCGCTAGCGTTCTTGTAGTAGTAAACGCCCTGAACCAGAGAAGAGGCGCAATTGCCGACTCCTATGATGGCTACGTTCACTTTGCTCATAACCTGTTTTTCCTCCTTGTGCATGCGGCAAGAAAGAGCATCTGCTGTATCAACTGGGTGAGGTGAGTCCGCGCCGTGGTGAGAAGAACTGCATCCCGAATTCCACTCGGTTCTGTCACCAGGAGGCTAGCCCTTTCCTATTCTGAATAACTTCGTTCCGCATGCCGAGCAAGTTCCGCGGACTGCCGGCCTCCCATTCTTGAGCGTAATCTGCTCAGCGTTCTTTATCTCCGTTTTTCTCCGACACTTGAAGCAATATCCTTGCGTCAAAACAACCTCCTTCTTGATGCCCAAACGGCGCAACTACCATATATTATCAAGCGTCGGCATGTCAATTCCTAACATCTCGTAGCTGCCTACGAGCTACTTGATGGAGAGCCTCGAGGGCTTGAAAAAACCCCCTATTTCGGTCATGCTTGGGGCAAGGAAGGGAACCCGAGAACAGGTCGCGCCAGGGGTTCGCAGTATCACAGAAGGAGGACCAAGAATGTCGAATGAAAGATCGAGAGAGGAAGTCCTGAATCAGCTTGAACAAATGGCGGGCGACTACGAGGAGAGGTCCGGTTGCTGCGCCCAGGGATGTCTTTTGGCGCTTCAAGAGCAGTTTAAGCTGGGTGACGCGTTGACCTTTAAAGCAGCCACCGCTATGCCGGGCGTTGCTCTAAGAGGGGAGACCTGCGGAGCGGTAATTGGGGCTGTGATGGCCATCGGCCTGGCCTATGGCAGGGAAGACCTGGATGACTGGGAGGGGTTCCTGAGGGCGATAAAGCACGCACGAAGATTCTGTCGCAGGTTTGAGAAGGAGTTTGGCAGCCTGATGTGCCGTGACATCGTGAAACTCCAGTGTGGCAGGAGCTTCAATCTGGCCGACCCCGTGGAGTCCAAGGAGTTTGAGCAATCCGGCGGCTACAGGAAGTGCCGTGTGCCTCCTGGAAAGGCAGCTCGCATCGCTGGCGAGATAATTCTGGAGAAAGAAGACCTAGCCTGAGGGCTCGTATCAACTGTCGGCCTGGGGCCTGTGGAGGTATGGGATATTATCCTTGTCCCTCCTTTCAGTCCTCCAGTTCAACCACTACCTCGCAGTAGGGGTCCCCGCCCGGCAGTATCTTGGTGATAAGGGGTTTCTTGACCTTAACGCCGAGCTCATCGAAAGTGCCCTCTTCCATGGCCTCAAGCAGTTCGCTGCAAATCCTGGGGCATTTTTCATATGCCTTGGCCTGAGAGCACTCATACTCATGTTTCACCGCTCTCTTCTTGCCAGTCTCCACCCACTCGCCCCTGACGCCGGAGTTGTTGTCTTCGATGTCCATTATCCTGCCTAGACAACGGGCATCGCTGAGGTCGTTGATCTTCATCGTTCGTACCAGACTTGCCGCTCGCCGACGGCCGACCTCATACATCGCCTTCTTGGCGATTTCCCAGACCTCATCGCCGAATCTCTCACCCAGAGGAAACAGGATCTCGGTCAAGAATATTCCAAGGGTGCGGCCGCCTAGGTCGACCATCCTGTCAACCTTTGTGTCGGGAAGGAATATCGTCTTTCTGTCTTCACCCAGTGGGGGTATCTCACTTACATACTCTGCGACGTGGGTACCGTGCTCATATTGTCTCTCCACTCTGCGGACCATTGATTTGCACCTCCTAGCTGCACAAATACTGCTGGCGCCTCAGACAACGGGCATCCTGAAAAGTCCTACCATTGGTGCCCGGTCAATCCAGCTTGCGGGTAAGCTAGCACTTTTGCTGTGCCCTGTCAAAGTAGCCACGGGTGTGCGTTCAGCAGCCTGAGGGAATTCCCCGGTGGTGGTCAGGACTGGTCGAAGCGCCACTATGTGGACTTTAGGAGTGATTTGTGGTTCAATTCCAAAGGTTCTGGATTTGAGCGGAAGGGGATGGCGATGCTCACCTGCGTGGTCCGATTAGCGGGTGCTTGGTGGGGCAGAATCTGCTAGAAGGAGAGCCAAGTGGAAAGAAACAGCTTCATAGTTGAGAAGTCGGGGCCGGTGGCCGTAGTCACCATAAACCGCCCTGAGAAGCTTAATGCTTTTACTTTGTCGTACCTCTTCGACTTTAAGAAACTGATTGACGACTTGAGGGTGGATTTAGAGACGCGTTTCGTGGTGTTTACCGGAGCGGGGAGAGCGTTCTGTGCGGGGATCGACATAAGCAAGGAGGAGAGAGACCTCTGGTATACCAGTCCGCTGCAGCCTAACGAGCGTCTCTACCAGCAGAACGGGCAGGATATTGTGCGGAGCTTGGAGAATCTGCATCAGGTGACGATTGCTGCGGTCAACGGTGCGTGTGTAGGGCTCGGCCTGTGCATAGTCACGAACTGCGATTTCAGAGTTGCCTCGGAAAAGGCTTACTTCAGCATTCCTGAGACCGCCTTGGGCATCCCTTACTCGAACGGGTGTGTGTATAGTCTTTTGGCCCTTGTTGGCCCTGCCAACGCTAAGAGGATGATCATGACCTGCGATAGGATAGGTGCCCAGGAGGCGCTGACCATGGGATTGGTAGGCAAGGTCGTGCCGTCAGAGCACCTGATGGATGAATCAATGAGGCTGGCCGAGACAATGGTCTCCAAAGGTCCCACTGCAATCAGGTTGGTGAAAAGGATGATTAATGCGGCAACGACTGCCCAGACGCGTGACTTGTGTATGCTTGAATCCGAGATGGTGGCTGCGTTATATGGCAGTGAGAATCCCTTCGAGGAGGGCCTGGAGGCCTATAGGGAGAAGAGGAAGGCCCGATTCACTACAGAAAGGTAGCGGGCACTGCAGGACGGCCGGGTTCGCAGTGGAAAGGAAGGAATACGAATGGAGTCCTCTGCCAGGGAAAGACCTGGGTCCAGTTCTCTGCGGAGAGATGAAACATAGAGAAGCGGAGGCCAGGTAGCCTCGGGACTTGACTCCAGAAGAGCAGTAAGCAAAAGGAGGGAATCTTCATGGATTTTCACTTGACGGAAGAGGAGAAGATGTTGCAGGCAACGGCCCGGGATTTTGCCAGAAAGGAGCTCGAGCCGGTGGCGTCCAGGATAGATGAAGCAGAGGAGTTTGCCCGGGAGAACTTCAACAAGATGGCTGAACTGGGGTTCACCGGTCTGGCCATCCCGCCGGAATATGGAGGTAGTGGGGGCAGCATGGTGGCTCTTGTTGCAGTGATGGAGGAGCTTGCCAAGGCTTGTGCCTCCACCTGTGATATCTTGGACGCGCACGTGAGCTTGTGCGCTCGCCCGATATGCCTCTATGGAACGGAAGAGCAGAAGAAGAAATTCCTACCACCCCTCGCCGATGGGAAGAAAGTGGGTGCCTTTGCCGTAACCGAAGCCGAAGCCGGAAGCGACATAGCTTCCGTTAAGACTACAGCTGTGAGAGATGGAGACTCGTATGTTCTCAATGGATCTAAGCTGTTCATTACCAACGGCCCCGTCTGCGACATTGTGGTGGTGTTCGCAAACATGCCCGCCCTGGCACCGCGCGGCATGACGGCTTTCATTGTTGAGACAGACACGCCAGGGTTCAGCAGGGGGCCTCAGTACAGGAAGCTGGGCATGCATGGTGCCACTAATGCCGAGTTGATATTTGACAACGTTCGAGTGCCGGCAGCCAACCGGCTGGGCGATGAGGGAAAAGGAATGAGGATCTGCCTTGCCACCCTGGATGAAGGCAGGTTGGGTATTGCCGCACAGTCTGTAGGCATTGGTCAGGCAGTCTTGGAGCAGGCGATAAGCTATGCCAAAGAGAGGAAACAGTTCGGGAATCTTATCGGCCAGAATCAGGCGATTCAGTGGATGCTGGTGGATATGGCCACCAGGATTGAGGCTGCAAGGCTCCTCACGCGGCAAGCAGCGGCTCTGCTGGACGCGAACGCGCGGGTTAGCAAGGAGGCAGCTATGGCCAAGCTGTTTGCCAGCGAAGCGTGCATGGATATAGCTGTGAAAGGTATCCAGATATTCGGTGGCTATGGCTATATGATGGATTCTCCAATGCAGCGCTACCTCCGCGATGCCAAATTGACGCAGATATATGAGGGAACATCGGAAGTCCAGCGAATGGTGATCGCCAGAGCGCTTCTTACTTAGTCGGCAAGGTTGCTGTGGGGCCAGTGATGAAGAGCAGGGAAGAATACATTCAAAGCTTGAGAAAGCTGAAACCCGAGGTCTACATGTTCGGGGAGCGGGTCAAGAATGTCGTGGACCACCCTATTATCAAGCCTTCGATGAATGCTATGGCAGCGACCTATGAGCTGGCCCGCGGTGATGTGATGACGGCTACCTCTCATCTGACTGGCAACCGGATAAACCGCTTCACTCATATTCATCAAAGCAATGCTGACCTGGTGAATAAGTCGAAGATGGGGAGGATGCTTGGCTGCTATACCGGCGCCTGTTTTCAGCGCTGTGCTGGGATGGATGCATTGAATGCCCTTTCTATAGTCACCTACGAGATCGATCAGAAGCATGGTACCGAGTACAACAGGCGGTTTTTGAAGTATCTGGGATACGTGCAGGAAAACGACCTGGCCTGCGGTGCTGCTATGACAGATGCCAAGGGTGATAGAAGCCTGCGGCCAGCAGAGCAGCCTGATCCCGACCAGTATCTCCATGTAGTCAAGGAGAACAAAAGCGGCATTGTGGTGCGCGGCAGCAAGCTACACCAAACAGGAGTTCTCAACTCGCATGAGATCATCGCTATGCCGACCAGAGCTATGAGGGCAGAAGACCGAGACTACGCTGTCTCATTCGCCATGCCCAGCGATACCGCAGGCATTATGTATATCTATGGCCGGCAGCCCTGCGACACACGGAAGATGGAAGGCGAAACCTTCGATGTCGGCAACCTCTACTACGGAGGCCACGAGTGCATGGTCATCTTTGATGACGTATTTGTCCCCTGGGAGCGCGTGTTGATGTATCGGGAATACGAATTCGCTGCCGGTCTGGTGGAGAGGTTCGCGTCGTATCATCGACAGAGCTACGCCTGTAAGGCGGGAATGGGAGATGTCTTGATCGGTGCTGCCCAGACCATTGCCGAGTATAACGGTGTTGCGCAGGCCCCTCACGTTAGGGATAAGATCACCGAGATGAACCATCTTAACGAGACCATATTCTGCTGCAGCCTTGCCTGTGCCTACGAAGGTAGCAGGGAAGCTTGTGGAACCTACTACGTGAATTCCCTGATGGCCAACATTACCAAGCTGCACGTGACGAGAACCCCATACGAACTGGCCAAGCTGGCGCAGGAGATCGCTGGCGGAGCGCTGGTGACAGTACCCTCTGAAAGGGACTTCAGGGACCCCAAGATAGGCAAGTATGTTGCCAAGTATCTTCAGGGTGTTGAGGGAGTTCCTGCGGAGCATCGCATTCGTATGCTGCGATTGATCGAAAGCCTTACCATGGGTCTGGGGGCGGCATGCTATCTGCCGGAGTCTATGCATGGGGCAGGCTCGCCGCAGGCACAGAAGATCATGATCGGGAGACAGGCCAATTTGAGTGGGAAGAAACAAGCCGCAAAGAGGTTGTGCGGGATTGGGTAGAGGACTTTG
>DAOUEN010000107.1:0-10359 GCA_034430415.1 Dehalococcoidia bacterium | reverse complement strand
GCTCCGCGACCTCGGCTTCAGAGATCTGTTTCTCGGCCTGCGAGCGCATGATCGAGGCCACACCCGAGCCCTGGGCGAAGAAGCGCTTGGTCTGGTAGATGATATGGTCGGGCAGGCGGCCCTCAAAGCCCTGGCGGACCACCCACTTGCCGACCTGCTCCGGGCCGTGGATCTTGTGGCCTATGGGAATCTTGCGGGAGAAATCGACCACCCTGAGGTCGATGAAGGGGGTGCGGGCCTCCACCGAGTTGGCGGCCATCAGCCTGTCCAGCCTCTGCAGGGCGGTGTTGTGGGCCACGTTGATCAGCCTGTCCACGATAGCGGCCACTTCCTCGGGGTTCTTTCCCTGTCTGAACTGGCCGTCGTAGCCGGCGAAGAACTCGTCGGCCCCCTCTCCGGTGAGCACGCAGTTGGTATGGGCACTGACAAAGCGTGCCGCCAGGTAGTTGGCGATGGCCCCGTGCACGCAGCTTTCCTCGTACATCTCTATGTGGCGTATGGCCGTGGGCAGTATCTCGTTTATCTCCTTCTCGTCGAACATCAGCACGTGGTGCTTGATGTCCAGGTAGGCCACCACGTCCCTGGCCAGCGGGAGGTCCTGCCCTTCCTCCATGCTTACCGTGAAGACCTCGATGTCCGGCTTTATCCTGTGGGCCATGTAGCTTATCAGGCTGCTGTCCAGGCCTCCGCTGAGCAGAATCCCTCCCACGGCCCCGTCCTTCATCCTTTTCTCCACCGCCTCCTGCAGCAGGTCGGCCAGCACCTTCTTGGCTTGATCGAAGCTCTCGAAGTCCGGCGTCTCCACGCTGTCGCAGGCGAACGGCTGGAAGCCCAGCTCCCGGGAGTAGACGTAGCCGTTGGGGAACTCCTTTACATCGCCGACCATGCCCACCAGGCTCTTGGCCTCCGAGGCAAAGAACAGCCTCCCGTCGCTGTGTCCGTAGTGCAGCGGTTTCACTCCGACGGCATCGCGGGCCAGTATCAGCTGGCCGTTGTCCGATATGGCGCAGGCGAAGTCGCCGTCCAGCTTGCTGGCGAACTGCGGGCCGTACTTGTCGTAGAAATACAGCACCGCCTCGGCGTCGGTCATGTTCGATTTCTCGGGATTGTATATGCGGCCGTCAAGGACGACTGTTCTCTTGCCATCCGAGGCGTGGTGCGAGCCTTCCTTGCAGTTGCCTCCCACGTTCAACTCACAGCATCCCACATGGACCTGTCCATTCTTCCTCACCCAGGTCTCGTGAGGGCCGCGGTGCTTGATGCGCTCCAGCATGAGCTGTAGCTCGTCTCTGTTGACGCCCTGGATTCCGGCGATACCTGCCATGCTTAGGCTCCTCCTTTGAACTCTGCGATTACGTCCAGCGCCTGAAAACCGTCGAGACAGTAGGCGTCGGCGCCTATCTCGTCAGCGAACTCCTGGGAGAGCGCTGCCCCTCCCACCAGCACCTTCACCTTGTCGCGGAGGCCGTTTTTTTTCAGGGATTCAATTACGTCGCCCATGCTGTCCATGGTGGTGGTGAGCAGGGCGGAGAGGCCTACGAAATCGGGCTGGGATTCTCTGACCACGTCCACGATCTTCTCCTCGGGCACATTGGTGCCGAGGTCGGTCACCTCATAGCCGGAGCCCCGGAGCAGGATAGCCACGATATTCTTGCCGATATCGTGCAGGTCTCCCTTCACCGTGGCTATGACGAACTTGCCCTTCGACTCGACCCCGGACTTTTCCAGATGCGGCCGGAGGATGTCCATCGCCTTGGTTACCGCCTCAGCGGAGGCCAGCATGTCAGGGATGAAGTACTCTTTGGTGGCGAACTTGTCGCCCACGACCTGCATTCCCTCGGTCAGGCCTTCCTTGATGATTTTCTCTAAATTGATGTGCTTCTTGAGGGCCTCCTGGGTCAGCTCTGCCACCGCCGGCTTGCCGGCCATGTCTCCCATCAGGCCCTCGTCCTCGCTGGTGGCCCTCCCCTGGATAACGTTCTCTTTGAGCAATGCCAGGATGTCTTCAGACACCGTGTTCACCTCCTTCGTACGTGTTAAGCCGGGGCAGGATGCCCGGTATCTCCTCGAATATCCTCCTGGTGGTGGCCTCGTCTATGTGCTCCACGGGCCGGGACAGGAGCTCCTCCATCCGCTGGTCGGCCAGTGCCAGCACGTTGTCCTCCATCCCTTCGGACTCGAAGGGGTAGGCCGGCGAGAGCTGTCCGCTGCGCATCAGCCGGCGGATGTAGTGGATGTAGAGCTTCTGCGGCGTGCCCATTACCTCCCTGATCTGTTTCAGAGACTCGGCCAGTTCCTGTTCGCCTATGCGGGGCGGCCGGAGAAAGAACTTGATCATCTGGAAGTGGGCGTCGTCCAGGACGGCCTGCAGCGGGGAGAAGGTGACGTTGTTCTCCAGCAGCCCGAAGGCACAGTGCAGGTACTGCGGCCCGCTCATCATGGTCACGGTATTGGAGAACATCCTCTCTATCGACGACTGCAAGCCCGGTGCCTTCACGTCGCTGACGCCGGAGGTGGAGTAGCACGGTATCTTGTAGAAGCGGGCCATCTGCACGCAGTCGATGTTGTACTGGCTTGACTCGGGGGCGCCGTAGGAGTCGTGGAGGTTGTCCATTCTAGCCCTCACCGGCACGGCCCCGTAGAGCACCGGCGCTCCGGGGTTGACCAGCTGGCTCAGGGTTATCCCTGCCAGGATCTCGGCGTTTATCTGGACCACAATGCCGTCTTCCCTGATGGGAGCGGTGGTCCCGCCCTGAGGGGCGCAGGATACCACGGTGGGCAGTCCCCGCCGGCACAGCTCGATCATGGTCTGGGTGGTGTCGTCTACGAACTGGAGGGGGCTCTTCACCAGGCAGGTGATGAAGGAGATGATGGGGTTCTCCTTCAGCCGCTCCTTGCCCCCGGCGATTAGCTCCGCCATCTTCACCAGGTTGTCGAGCTGGCTCAGCGTGGTCAGCCCCGCCATGACATGCTTGGTGGTGTTGTTCAGGGAGGCGAAGTATTTGTTGACGTCCTTGTTGTCCTCGGTGACGTCCTTGTCCTGTATGTTGACACAGCGGATGAAGGCATCCAGGGTATCGAGATGCTCACAGAGCCGGGCGGCCCGGCAGAGGTCGGTCACGGTGCCCCGCCGCACCCGGGACTCGGGCACCTGTCGCTCGGCGCCGGGGGAAGACTTCTTGACATAGGTCTCGAAGGCGACCTCGAGCCAGAAGTTGGTCTCGGAGCCCGAGACCAGGAATACCCTGGGCTCGTCGCCGCGCATTATCAGGCTGTTGTCCTCGTTCCGCGCTCCCAGCTTTACCGTCTTGGGGGCGCTCTCGATGGCCTTCAGGACGAGCGCCTCCGGTATCTTCAGCAGCCAGCAGTTGGTCTCGCTGTCGGGGACCGGGGTCACCTCCGCGCCGCTGGCCTGGAATATGTCCGCCGCCTCGCGGTTGAAACAAAGCACGCCGGGGTCGGTGAGGAGCTCCATGGAGGCATGGTGCACCTGTTTCACCTGCTCATCGGTCATCCGGCGGTATGGCGCTTGTACCAGAATTCCTTCTCTAGGCATGGGCAACTACTTCCTTTCTGTGCAAATTCGAGCCCCCTGTCGGGCCCGTCAGGCCGGTACTATGTCGGGGAACCTGGCCAGTATCCTGCTTCTCACCTTAGCGGGCAGCCCGCGGTGAGGTCTCTCCAGTATCTCCGTAGCTATCTCTCTGGCCCTGACAGAGGTATCCTTGCTACCCAGCTTCTCCCACCTCTGCCGGAACTCCCTGTTGCTCAGGGTGGGCTCGTAGTGCTCGTGGCGCATGTGGGTCCTGGTATGTTTGGCGGCGACAAAGTTGCCGCCGGGCCCTATCTCTTTGATTACATCGAAGGCCAGCGTCTCATCGTTGACCTGTATGCCTCTGACCGCCCGCATGATCATTCCCAGTATTTCGTTGTCGATTACCAGCTTCTCGAAGCTCATGGTGAGGGCGAACTCCATCAGGCCGGCGGCGTCGTGGATGTAGTTGGCGCCGGCCAGGGCGCAAAGAAGGCTGGTGATAGAGGACTCGTAGCCGCTCTGGGCGTCGATTACATTGGAGTCGCTCATGCCCGCGGTGGCGTAGAAAGGCAGCCTGTAGAACTGGGCCATCTGGGCTCCGGCGGCGTTCAGCAGTCCCATCTCGACGGAGCCGGTGATGTACTTCAGGTCCCGCAGGCTGGTGCTGCTGGCCACAGAGCCGAAGATCACCGGAGTCCCCGGGTTGGCGAGCTGGCTGATTATCACGCCGGCCAGCGAGTCCACAATCTGCACCGTCAGGGTCCCGGCCAGGGTCACCGGTGCAGTGGCTCCGGTGAGGGGCTCGGCGGGACATATCACGGGCACTCCCGCTTCGGCGACGGTGACCAGCAGGTCGCCGTAGAGGGAGTCGATCTTGAAGGGGCTTATGCTGCAGGTTATCATCGAGATGATGGGCCTCTCCCTCAGCTTCCGCGCCGAGCCGGCGATCATCTGGGCCATTCTAATGACATTGCGCACGCCGTTTTCGGTGTACACGCCCCCCATGATGTGCTTGCGGCAGTTGTCGAGTCCGGCGAAGAAGCGGTTGACATCCACCTTGTCCCCCGGGATGTCGCCGGGATAGGTGGGCAGCATAAAGACATGGACGTTATCCAGGCTGTCCACCAGCCTGGCTATTTCTCGAAGGTCCTGGAGTACGGCCGGCCTCTTGTTCCCGGTATTCCTGTCGATGACGTTGAGGGCGGTGCCGCCGGTTCCCGCATGAACCCTGCTGCCGCCGAGGGTCACGTCGTGTTGCCTCACCCTTCCGCACAGCACAACCTGGGCGGGAGCGCTATCAACCAGGGTCATAACCATTTCCCGGGGTATGGTTACCCGCCGTTCCTGCTCGTCGATTTGAGCCTCGGTGCCCCGGAACAGGTCCAGGGCCAGGTTGGAGTTCACCTGAATGCCCACCTCCTCGAAAATCCTCATCGCTGTGTCGTGTATCTTCTCCATGGAGGCGTCCGAAAGCGGCCGGTAGCTTCCGCCGGGTATTCCCTTGAGAATCAGTTTCTTCCTGGCCACGGTAAGTGCACCTCCTTCCTGTTAGGAATGGCAATAAGCGTGTCGCGCATACTCTAAGATGTTATGGAACTGCTCACCCTGCCAGCTCCTGGGGCGCTCAAGGATATGACGAAAAAGGAGCAGAAAGGGAAGCTGAAGTCAGCAGGGGGAACTCAGATGAAAAGATGAGAGAGTGAAGGGATGAACGGGGCGATGTGATGTTGAGTGGCGACTGGAGACATATCGTAACCACGACATGTCACGTTCACGTATGCCATCTCCCTCCTTGCCACGTACTTGAGACCGGGCCTGTTATTTCGCTGTCACGATGGGACCCGCCCCCAAAAGGTGGTCTATTTTGCCGACATCGGCGGGTTCTGTCAAGGCCTCCTGCCTGTTTTGCGATGAGCGGCGTCGTCGGTGAAACGGGTTCTATTCCCGGCATATCGGCCCGTACAAGTCGGGCCGGCGGTCGCTGATGAAGTCGACCTCGTGCCGGCCCGGCTCGATCACCATATGCTTGCGGCGGGCCTCCTCCGGTTCGATCTCGGCGTAGATGATGTCCTCTTCGTCGTCCCTGCCCCTTGCCAGGGTCCGGCCGAGCCAGTCGGCGATGACGCTGCCGCCGCAGAACGTGGTGCCCCGCTCGTCGCCGACCCGGTTGACGGCGAGGCAGAAGACGTGGTTCTCAATGGCCCTGGTGGGGACTATGTAGTCGGAGTAGACCCGGCCCAAGTCGGGCCAGTTGGCAGGGAAGACCAGCAGGTCGGCGCCCTGGAGGCTCAGTATCCGGGAATGCTCGGCGAACATCAGGTCGTAGCAGATGCCGATGCCTATGCGGCCCAGCTCCGTGTCGTAGACCGCCGGAGGCGTGTCGCCCCAGCTCAGGAAGCGGTCAACTCCCAGGTAGGGGAGGTGGAGCTTGCGGTGTTTTCCCAGCAGCCCGGAAGGGCCAAGCAGCACCGCCGCGTTGTAGTACCTGTCTCCGCCGGTCTCAATCAGGCCGAGGACGGCATGGACACCCATCTCTCGGCAGGCCGCTGCGATCTTCTCCGTGCTGGGTCCCGGGATAGGCTCGGCCATTGGGACGGCCTCCTCCAGGCTGGAGTAGCAGTTGCCTGTCAGGGTGCATTCGGGAAAGACCAGCAACCTGGCCCCTTCCGCGGCGCTGTGCTTCATCAGTTCCAGGCATCGTGCCAGGTTGCCCGGCTTGTCCAGAATTCGCGGCTCCATCTGCAAGCCGGCAATCTTGAGTTTTCCGTCCATCTTCGTTGTCTCCTTTTCACACGGTTAGCTGCATGCCGTCCCAGGCAAAGCGGACCTTCCCGTCGCTCGATTCCAGGGCGAGGTAGTCGTCGTAGCTGCGGTTCCAGTACTCCTCCAGGTGGACGAAGAGGACCCGCCGGGCTGCCAGGCGGGCGGCCAGGGCCAGGGTCTCGTCGTAGGTGTACAGGGTAGTCCTGGAGATGTGGTCGGCGGGGTAGCGGAAGCCGTGTTTCAGGCCCTGCTCGAATATCCCCGGCTGGATGACCAGGAGGTCCGCCTGGCGGACTTCCTCCCGGTGCTCGGGGAAGGGCTTGATGTCGCAGGGGGCATAGACCACCCGGCGCCCGGACCTCTCAAAGACGTACACGAAGCCTAGCTGGCTGCCCCGGTCCACGGCGATAGCTGTGATCCGCGTGTCCTTGACCTCCACGCTGTCCTGAAAGGGCTTGAGCCAGAGGAAGCCGCTGTCGCGGTAGAAGTCGATCACCGGGCCGTACTGGGACTGGATGGCCCGTATGCGCCCAGCCAGCTCTTGCGGGAGCAGCAGGCATATCTGCTTTTCTGGATAGGCTTTCCAGGTGCGGAAGTCCAGCGCAATCTGCTCGACCACGCGGAGCCCTTCGACGTGGTCGGGGTCCAGATGCGTGAGCACCACGTAGTCCACGCGGCGGATACGCTGACGGTTGAGCAGGGTGGAGATTTCCGCCGGAGTGTCTATGAGGAGGTGGATGTCGTGCAGGAAGGCGGAAGGCCCCGCCCTGGCGTAGGGGACGCCCTTCTGTCTGGCCTCCCGGCAGACCCTGCACTGGCAGAGGGGCTTGGGTATGACCATGCACCCCCCTGAGCCGAGGATGGTCCACTTCATGGCAATCTCCGCGCGCCATTGTACCCTGGGGGGCCCGGAGATGGAAGGCGTGTGTTGCCTGTGCGAGGAGTGCGGGGCGCCGGCCTGTTTCTGTTATTCGTGTGGGGTTGGGGAAGGCACGAGGGCTTGGTTCGCAGCGTCAGTGTGAGTCAGGAACAGAGGTACTGAAAAAAAGAAAAGATCCCAAGTGACCTCCCCTCCGGAGTTGGCGCCTTCCCCTCTCAGCTTCCGCCTACCTTGTACCAGGCTTTCTAGTTCCCAGCCCTTCTTCAGCTTCCGTCTGTTGGGTATCTTGCCCCCACCACTTCAGCTCGGCCACTTGGGACCAAAGTTATCTTAGCATGCCACCCGCGGCTTGTCAAGTTCGTGTACTGAGTTACCTCCTTTGCGGTAACACTATTTCTGACGCAACGATACCGCCTTCGGTAACGGCAATTCGGCTGCGATTCGCCCTCTTGACAGCCGCGGCGGCCAGGAGTAATCTGGAATTCGGGAACCGCGTGCAGGACTGGTGAGAACCACTACCGGCACGGTGGGGGGGAAAGCAAAAGGACAAGAGGAGGCGAGGGGAGGATGAGACGAGGGCATCGGCATCGCGGTGTGAGCGCAGCGGCCGGTGCCTTTTTTGTTGAAGCGGCAGGAGCCTGACGGGAGGCCCGGATATGATGTTGACGCCACGGATATGGCTTCAAGATGCGTGCGATACTCGATTCCTGGAAAAGGGGGTGATGCGTATGGGTAGCCTGACTATAGCTTGGTGCCCGGCGCCGCCATAGCGGTTCAGGTGACAACCACGGTGGTTCCAGCGAAAATGAGGAGGTGAAAAATGTACAGGACAATACTGGCTCCACTCGACGGGTCGGCGCTGGCCGAGTTCGTTCTGCCCTACGTGGAAGAGCTGAACTCGCGGCTTGGCGGCAGGATGATTCTCCTGCGCGCCTACCCGAAAGAAGAGGCTTCACGGTCCGGCACGCACCAGGCCTATGTTGACGGCGTGGCCCAGGCGGTAAGAGAGCGCCTGGGGGCCAAGGCGGACGTTGAGTCCGTGGTTGTGGCCGGGGACCCGAACAGGGAGATCGTGGACTACGCCAGGAAAGAGGAGGTAACCCTCATCGCGGCGGTGGCCCGCGGCGAGTCCGGCGCGGGACTCTGGCCTGTGGGAAGCACGGCCGACAAGGTGATACGGGAGACAGGCAAACCGGTCCTCGTCATCAGGGCGGCTGCCTCCAAGGCGGTCCCCGAGAAGGGAATACTGAACAGGGTGCTGGTCCCACTGGACGGCTCGAAGCTCAGCGAGGGCATCCTGCCTTATGTAGAGGCTATCATAGCCGGAGCGTCCGGGAAGGCGAAAGCAGAGGTGACCCTCTTCCAGGTCATGGAAGCAGTCAAATACGGCGTCGCCGAAGGCGGGTATAAGCTGCCCGACGTACAGGCGCTGGGGGCGAGTGCCAGGAGCTACCTCGACGAAATGGGCGCAGGGTTGCGGGCCAAGGGAGTGGCCGTAGAGAGCCAGGTGTCAACCGGCATCCGCAGCGTTGACCAGGAAATCCTCCAGTTCGCTCACACCAGCAATGCCAACCTGATTGCCATGTCGACACACGGCCGGTCGGGGTTCAGCAAGATCTTCCTTGGCAGCGTGGCTGACCGCGTGCTGCACTCCGGAGACGTTCCACTCCTGCTGGTGAAGCCGGCGCAGGCATAGCCGCAGAGAGTGCTGCCCGGCCTCGTCCCGCGTCCCTGGGCCAGGGCCGGGCGCGCTGAGGGAGCGGGGACGCAGAAACAAGCTCCGCTGTGTTTGCTGGTGGGATGGCTCAGGATGTGGTGGCGACCCCGGGGGGATTCGAACCCCCGATCTCCACCGTGACAGGGTGGCATGTTAAAACCGCTACACCACGGGGCCGCTTATCTGAGCTTCGACCAGAAAAAGTGTAGCAAGGTCAGCTTTGACTGTCAAGCAAAGGCCGGCATGGCCCTTGACACAGGCTCTCCCGGACAGCAAAATAGCGCAGTTCGAAGGGAGAGAATACCGATGGCAAAAGCGAAGACCTGGACGGTGAAAGTCCGCCGCGCTACCCATACCGTGGAAGTCAAGCGCAAGCCCTGGCTGGCCATAGGAGAGATAAAGGTGGACGGCAAGCTGGCGGCCATGTTCCCGGCCAAGGCGCTTTCGATAGGGCTGTTTCACAAGCAGCAACCCTTTGACATCGCCGGTCAGCCCTGTGTGCTCAAGATAAAACCCGGCATGTGGAGCTATAGCTACGACCTCTATGTCGAAGGGGAGCTTGTAGAGCCCGACACGACGTAGGCTGTCCCACCCCGCCCCGGCGGGGATAGAAAAGCAAGATGAGAATACTGGTTGCCAATGACGACGGCATCAAGGCCCCCGGCCTGTGGCAGATGGTCAAGGAACTGCAGGCGGTGGGGCAGGTGGTGGTAGCGGCTCCCCAGCAGGAGAGGAGCGGAGCAGGCACCTCCATCAGCCTGCGCAAACCCATCGAGGTGAAGCGGATCGAGCCCGAACTCGAAGGGGTGGAGGCGTACTCGGTGGATGGCACGCCGGCCGACTCCGCTATCATTGCGCTCAAGTCGCTGTTCCCCGACGAGATAGACCTGGTGGTCTCCGGCATCAACCGGGGATCGAATATGGGCCACGACATCTTCGTCTCGGGCACTGTGGGCGCTGCCCTCCAGGGCTATCTGCACGGCATCCCGTCACTGGCCGTCTCCATGTACGCTTACGAAGGGTTGAACTTTGCCGTCGGGGCCAGGCTGGCGGCCCTGCTGGCTGCCAGGGTGAAGGACGGAGTGCTGCCCCGGGAGGTGCTGCTCAACGTCAACCTGCCCAACCTGGAGCTCGGCGAAATCGCCGGCGTGGAGATTACCAGGCTGAGCAGGGAGAACTACTGCGACCGGGTGGAGAGGGATTACGGCAGTGGGGACGGCTACTACCAGATCATGCGCAGCAACGAGTTTCTGGGGGACGTCGGCAGCGACGTCTGGGCCCTGCAGCGGAACCTGATATCCATCACCGCGCTTCCTGACGGCCGCGTCTCCGGCTCTCTACAGCGGCGGCTGCGGGAGCTGGCGCCGGACATCTACCACGAGCTTCACCGCAGTTGACGGAACGGGAAGATGCTGCTAGCATAACAACTGCCGCTGGCCTCAGGGCAGCGGGCTGATTCCTACA
>DAOUEN010000106.1:0-8023 GCA_034430415.1 Dehalococcoidia bacterium | reverse complement strand
TGGTGGAGGAATTGAGTACCCCCAGCGCTTTCCTGCTGCTTAGCGGAATACCCAGGAGTTGCGCCAGCATGTTGCTTGTGCCGGTGGGCACGATGCCCATCTGGACCCCCTTGTCCTTCAGGTGGCTGGCAACCAGCGCCACCATTCCGTCCCCTCCCACCACAATGAATGACCGGAACCCCTCAGCTATGGCCCTGCCCACGCTCTGCCGCAGCGTCTCCTCGTCAACAAAGTAGTGCACCTCACCGGAAACCCCTTCCGCGGAAAGGAAATCGGCCAACCGCTTGCGGACCACCTTCTCCCTGTAGTTCCCCGACCTGGGGTTGACGACGAAGAAGAATTTCTGCTCTTTGTGTCGGCTCATACGCGGATCCCCGCTGCCTCTGCTTCCCTCTCCCGACGGTGCGTCAGCAGAGAGCTACCTGCTCTCTTGCCCGGGCGCACCCCCGGCATGGCGGCGGGTCGGAAGGAGCTACCCGGCACCGACGTGGACCTTCACCACCACCTTGCGGACATTCGAAGGGCCGCTGAGCTGACAGCCCGGCATGTGCCCATCTTCCGGGTAGAAGAGAGTGAACATACCCTCACGGGCCTCGACCCTGGAATAGCTCCCGGGGGTATCATAGAAGGCGATGTCCTTCGCCTCGTCGTAGGGCGTCTTCAGCACCAGTGTGGAGGCGGGGGCATAGCCCATAACCTCCTCTCCCAACAGCATGTATTGTATGTCGATGTACTTCTGGTGCGACTCGAACCTGCGCTCCTCGGCGGGATGCGAGGCATAGCTCTGCACCAAGTAGAATAGATTGCTGCCGTCCACTTCATACCGCCCATCCGCTTTCTCGGAGAGTTGACTGTCATTCAGAAGCCCGAAGGCCGTGGCCATCCTCTGTGACGCGCCGGAGTACAGGTGAGCATTCTCTATCTTGTCGACTATCATTTTTCCTACCTCCTGCAGTGCCGTTGTAGCACCCTTTCCCCCTGCTGTCAACAGCAGGCTTAACCCTCCTGCACCAGAGCGGCTGCTGCCATCTGTCAGGCACAGCCGGACGCAGCCCCGCGATCGCGTCTCATTTCTGCCTGCGCTCCACAAGCCCGGTGATAATCAACACCAGGCTTGCCGCTAAGTATAGATAGAGGCCTTCCCTTACGACCACCAGGGTGAGGACATAGTCCGTCAAGGGTAGAAACCCGGTCACGATGAGCGCCAGCAGTATTCCCGGCGCTGTGAGGCCCATGGCAATATGCACTGCCCCCCTCACCCCGGGTGCCAGAAACAGGGAACTGGCGATGACGATCAGCCCGCAGGCTATACCGCCAACTAGGATGACGGGACTGATATACCTCCCCGGGATGCTGCTAAGGCCTGAACCCAGCGCCTCAGTAGGAGCCAGCCAGGGAAGCAGCAGGCTGATAATCAGCAGCCCGCCGGCAATAAGGCCCACCAGCCTTGACCGCGGCTTCAGCACACCCCTCCGTGTCACAATCCCTCCCGACAGAGAGGGCAACTCCGGCCACTTTGCTCGAGGCAGCTTGACCCGTGGCAATCTGATCTCCCTGAGAGAGGCCGACATCCTCGAAAGGCGCGCCGATACTCCTGAGTCGGTAGCTGCCTCAACAGCCGCCTCGCCGCAGTCGGCTGACGAGCCGGCAGCGATAAGCCTGGCGTACTCCTCGCACTGCTCCTCAAGTTTGTCCCGGGCTCCCCGAAGTTTACGCTCAGAGTTCCGGTACTTCTCCAGCGTGAGCTCGCCCGCCCTGTATCTCACCTCAACCTTGCCCAGCTCCCATTCATAGACCTGGATATCACGCCGGGCTATCTCCAACTGCCTCTTCAGTTCACCCTTCAGCCTCTCTATCTCCGACGAGGCTGCCTCCACTCTCTGCTCGTATTCTCTCCTGATCAAGGCGTAGTGTCCCTCGGAGACAGAGCCATCTGCTCCCAGCTTCTCCAGGTTGGACAGGAATCCTGCGACCTGGTCCCTCTTCACGAGGGCGGCTACCAGCTTCTTTGTCTTTTTTGTCACCGGTTAAGCTCCAGTAAAGCGCATTGCCATCACCGGGGCGATTGGATAGGGCTTGAGATACTCAAGGTGGTACTGGGCCGACTGTTCCCAATATCCGAAGTCATGCTGGCCTAGGAGTTCAAGATTATCTTGACTATGTCTTCCTTCCTCTCATCCATCATCCTGAGGCCTCTTGCCGCCTCTTCCAGCGGCAGCCTGTGGGTAATCAACGGTTCCAGGTCGACAGACCTGGCTATCTCGATGGCGGTCAGGAAATCCTCTCTTCCGTAGAGCCAGGACAGACATATCGATTTCTCCTGGAGCAACAACTTCAGGAAATCGACGCTCACGGGCTCGCCGAACATCCCCACCACGCAGACCGTGCCGCCGCTCCTACAAATCCTGACTGCCTGCTCCCACGCAGAGGGGAAAGCTGCCGTAATTATCACCTTGTCGACGCCGTAGGGCTCCTGCTTCCTCATAATCTCAAGCAGGTCGTCCTTGCCGGGGTTGATCGCCACATCAGCGCCCAGATCCCTGGCCTTGCCCAGGTTGAAGTCCAGCAGGTCGGAGGCGTATATCCCGGAAGCCCCGGCTTCCCTAACAGTAACCAGGTTCATCAGACCGATGGTGCCCACACCGAGAATCGCCACGCTGTCCTCCAGACCTACACCAGCACGGCGCACGGCGTGAACGCCCACCGCCAGTGGCTCCATCAGGGCACCCGTGTCGAAGCTCATCTCCTCCGGCAACCTGTACACCTTGCTCGCAGGAGCGGCGAAGTACTCGGCAAAGCTGCCCTTCCAGTCGCCGATGCCGGGGGCTGCCCTGCTGACGCAGATGTTCTGCCTGCCTGCCAGGCAGTGCTGGCACTTTCCGCAGCCCTCCTGCGGCTCCACAGCTACTCTGTCGCCAATTTCCACAGCATCCACCGCCTTGCCCAGTTCCTCTACAACGCCACAGACTTCATGACCAAGGATGACGGGGGGCTTTCTGAAGGCGTGATGCCCTCTGTAGGCATGGACGTCCGAGCCACAGATTCCGTTTGACTTGACCCGAATCAGGACTTCAGTATCTCCGATCTTCGGCTTATCTACATCAACTATGTCGATTCTGTAGCTCTCAGACAGCAGGGCAGCTTTCATCCTTGCCCTTCTCCTCCTACTTGCTTACCCTGATGTAGGGTTTCCCGCATTTCCCTTCCTTCGCCATCAGTATGGCCTTCTCCACCTCGTCCAGGGCGAATTCATGCGTTAACACCGACTTGATGTTGATCCGCCCCGAGTTGATCAGCTTCTCCGCCGTGTACCAGTTGTCAAACATCTCCCGGCCCGTGATCCCGTAAACGGTAGCCTCCTTGTAGGTTATGTCCCTCACTAGGTTCAGGGTGACGTCCTCGGCCTGTAGCCCTACCAGGCAAATACGGGAGCTCTTGCGCAGAGAGGCGAAGGCGTCCTGCGTGCCCTTGACTGAACCGGACAGCTCTATCGCCACATCCACACCGTAGCCATTGGTCCTGTCCTTTATGATTCCGACTACGTCATCCCTGGTGGGATTCAACGTTATCACATTGTCTGCCATCTTCTTCGCCAGGTCCAGGCGGTAGTCGTTGATATCCACGGCGAACAGGGGCCCAGCGCCACAGACAGACGCCACACCGATGGCAAACAACCCGATAGGGCCGCTGCCGAAAATGGCGGTCGAACATCCTCCGATCTTGTCCTTCAACACTCCGTGCACCGCTATGGTGAACGGCTCATAGACGGCGCCAATCTCTGGAGGCGTGCCCTCGGTAAGCTTCCAGGCACAGACCTCGGGTATCTTGACATACTCTGCAAAGACGCCGTCCGTATGCACGCCCAGGATCTTCAGGTCCTTGCATATGTGCTCCTTGCCCGTTCTGCACAACATGCAATTGCCGCAGGGGATATGCGTCTCCCCGGCCACCAGGTCTCCTACCTTAACCTTTGACACCTGCGAGCCTACCTCTACAACCTCCCCACACACCTCGTGGCCAATTATCATCGGGTTCTTGGCCTTTACATTCTCACACCAGCCGCTCCACTCGTACAGATGGATATCGGTGCCGCATATTGCCGCCACCTTGACCTTCAGCAACACTTCCTTCTCCGAGATCTCCGGTACCGGCAGGTCCCTTATCTCGATACCTCTCCCTCGATCCGCTTTATACGCTGCCTTCATGAGACACCTCCTTCTCTCTTGCACAGCGGCGGTTCTGTAGTCATTGTCCCGCTGCTCACTGATTCGGCTGACCGGGCTGTCTTCCTCAGATGAATGGTAACCCTTTGGCACCCCAGACGCAACAGCGTGAAGCTGGCATCCTGAACTGCTCTCTCCGCCAGGCGCCATCAAGGCTCATCGGCCGCAGGCTTCTCCAGCTATGCTGCCGCTACTGCCCCCGCCACCATATCCCCCATCTCCCTGGTACCCACCTCCGTCTTCCCCTCCTCCATGATATCGGGAGTCCGGTGCGCCTCCAGCACCTCCTCCACCGCGCGGTCAACCGCTTCCGCTTCCCCGGTCAGTCCGAATGAGAACCTGAGCATCATGGACACGCTGAGGATGGTGGCAACCGGGTTGGCTATATTCTTGCCGGCGATAGTGGGGGCGCTGCCGTGGCTCGACTCATACAGGCCAAACATGGTCTGGCCTCCCACACCCGACCCCGCCAGCTCGGCTGAGGGCAGCATGCCCAGTGAGCCACCCAGGATAGAGGCCTCGTCGCTGAGCACATCGCCGAACAGGTTGGCCATTACTATAATATCGAAGTCCCTCGGCGAGCGCATCAACCACATGGCACAGGCGTCCGCCAGCATATGCTCAAGCTCCACGTCGGGATACTGCGGCCGCAGTTCTTCGGCCACCTTGCGCCACAGCCGGGATGTCTCCAGGACATTCTCCTTGGCAGCCGAGGTCAGCTTCTTCCGCCGGGTGCGCGCCAGTTCAAACCCCACCCGGATAATACGTTCAATCTCGTGCTCCGAGTACACCATGCTGTCCACCGCCATTCGCCCCTCGTCCCCCTGCCACTGCCTTTTCGGCTGTCCAAAGTAGACGCCGCCCGTGTTCTCCCGCAGCACCATCAGGTCAACATCCTTCACCACCTCCGCTTTGACGGTAGAGCAATTGACCATCGACGGGAAGACTTTCACCGGGCGCAGGTTGGCGAAGAGTCCAAACTCCCGGCGCATCCGCAGCAGTCCCAGGTTGGCCCGGTAGTCCCATTTGGGACCACCCACCGCTCCGAAGAGTATGGCATCGCTCCCGCGACAGAGCTCCAGGTCCTCGTCAGTGAGCGACGTGCCGTGCTTGTCAAGAGCGACCCCTCCGGTATCGAAATACTCCAGGGCAAACTCGTGGTCGTACTTCCTGGAAACGGCCTGGAGCACCTTGACTCCCTCCGTCACGATCTCCGGACCAATCCCGTCACCCGGGCCCACGGCAATCTTTCCTTTCATGTCTGTCTCCTTTCTGTGTCCTTCCTGTATAGTTTCGCTCGAGCCGCGCCGCTGCATTTGCCTGGCGCAGTGCCTAGGGATAGCTTTCCTTCTCCAGCACCCTGGCGTCGTGACCGGGGAGCACAAAATCGGCGATTCCCTCTATGAGATCAAGCGTCTCGAAGTAGTCATCCAGGTTCACGAAGTTGATGCCGGGAATGTGTTTCATAAACTGATTGCCCGCCCAGTTCTCGTAAAGGGCAACGCTATCACCGGCGATGAAGTACAGCCCGGCGGTGGTACTGACCGAGACCCCCTGCATGCCCGGCGTGTGCCCCGGGGTGAAGACGACCGATAAGCCGTCCGCTATTCTCGCATCCCCATCCAGCACTTCGAACCTGGTGTTGATATAAGGAGGGGTCATCCCGATGGTCGGAGCTTCGTAGGCCCTGGCATGAATAGGATGGGGAGCTATGGCGTACCTCAGTTCCTCCCGCTGCACCAAGAACCTGGCCCGTTTGAACAGATGGTTGTTGTAGCAGTGGTCCCAGTGAAGATGGGTGAGGATCACGACGTCGATGTCGTCAGGGCCTACCCCGATCCTGCCCAGAGCCCGCACCGGGTCCTCCTCGGGGGCCCTTCTCATCGCATAATGGTACCTGGCCGCCCACTCCGGCTCAGAGGCCCCCGTGTCGACCACAACCCGCGTCTCCCGGCTCTCAAGATACCACATGATCACCGGCGTATCGACCTTTTCTCCGTACCCGGTCCCCCACACATGCTGAGACTTGTCGACGGTGAGCCACCCCGTACACAGAGGTTTGATGCTGAAAGTCGCTTCGTTGGACATACCATTCCCTCCTTTCTCCAAGAAATACTGGTTGGAACCAGCCAGGCTTCACAGCCGGCCGGTTTTCCCTCCCTGCGGCAGACCTGTCGCCCTGTCCCACCCCCTCGCCCAGTAGCACTCCTCCACCATACAGGCGAGGTCCTTTATCTCGCATTCCCTCACTGAAACATAGCTGCCAAACCCCGACCCGGGAGCCCTCGTTCCGGTCAGGGGGCCCGTGGCAAACACCAGCTTGTTCTCCGCACCCAGAGGGTCAACGCCCGCCGCCAGTTCGTCGTACAGCAGCCTTGCCGCATACCCCCAGGGCCGAAAAGCTGGTGTCATGCCTTCTTATCCTCCGGCCTTATGGTGAGCACCGGCACACTGGAATGCCTCAGCACGTGTTCCGTCACGCCGCCAAACACCCCACCATCCCGCCGCCGGCGGGTATACGTGGTCATGGCAATCAGGTCGACTCCACTCTCGGCCGCATACCTGACGATGACCTCGTCGGGCATCGCTTGAAACGTCGCCGTCTCCGCCTCCACTCCCTCCTCCTCCAGTTGTTTTCTCACACGGTCCAGGTAGTCCCTGGCGCTGTCCTCTTCCTTCCGCAGGCGTCCCGGCCAATAGGGCTTGAAAACGAGCTGCGCCGGCATCTGGATGAGGGTGGTTATATCAAACACCTGGAGGAGCACTACCTTGCTGCCGAAGCCCCGAGCCATTGCCGTAACAGGCGGCAACACCTGCTCCGCCAGGTCCGAACCGTCCAGACACACCAGAATCTTGCCAAACATTCTACCTCCTGTTTCACTAACTGCACCCGCAGCCGCCGGGCTCGTCGGTCGTCGCTGCGTAGGCCCACATCTCTCCCGTCCGGAAGAATATGGCCCTGCTCGCAGCGTTGCCCATAACATCCGATACGGTCACGGTAACGTAGCCTTCGCTCTTGGCGTCCGGAGGAGTCCAGGTGGCCACGGGACCGCTCCCCGATATCTCACCGGCGTCACAGGTCCATCGGTAGGTCAGTTCCTTGCCCCAGTCCACAGCGGTGCACTCCATTTGGCACACACAGAGCTTTCCCTTCAGTATCCTGTATCCCCACGGGTACTTCTTCACGTACTCGGGGTGCTCGAAGGTGAGACGGAGGTCTTCAATAGACGGAGGCTCTGGTGACAGCACCTGAACAGCCAGCGAGTCTCCAGCCCTCCCTCCATAGCCATCAGTGACCGCCACGGCGATGTAGTGAAGTCCGATGGTATCCGGGGCCACCCACATAACGACCGGCCCCACCCCGAACACCCTGCCTCCTTCCATCAACCACTCGTAGCTCAGGTCATCTCCATCAGCGTCCTCAGCATCGCACTCAACACGGCAGCAGTTCGAGGGGGTAAGCCACTCCGCCCTGGCCGTCAGGCTGGCGATGACCGGCGGGCTGTTGCCTGTCGCCGCGACCGCCGTGGCCTCGCTGCTCTCGCCGCCGTTGCCGTCATACACTCTGACACCGATGTTATAGATGCCCCGCTGCTCCGGGGCTCTCCAGACAGCAGTGGCCCCGCTGAAGTCCAGGTCTCCTCCACTGGTCGACCATTCATAGACAAGCTCGTCACCGTCCTCATCCAGGGCAACGCACTCAACCGGGCAGCCGTCCCCCATTTCCACCATGTCCTGTCTGGCCCTGAGAGCAACGATAGACGGTGGGCTGTTGACCCGCGGCTCCTCGACCGCGCCGC
>DAOUEN010000105.1:0-47497 GCA_034430415.1 Dehalococcoidia bacterium | reverse complement strand
CCATCCGGGTCTCCCAACTCCGGGTCGTAGATATAGCCGCAGACAGTGCACCGGTATTTCGCCATCTTCGCCGCTACCTCCTTCTTCTCCTCATGATACGTGGGAGCGGTCTTCGGAGTGCTGCCCCGCTTGACCAGATGATAGTAGGCATAGGTCATGGGTTCGCCTTCCTTGAGGACTTCCGCCCCGACAAGATCACCTATGAAGACCGTATGACTCCCCACATCCACGGCTTGCTTCACCCTGACCTCAAGGAAAGCCAGGGTATTGTCGGTAACCACAGGAGCCTGAGTCTCACCCCTTTCGTAGCTGATGCCCTCGAACTTGTCTATGTCTCTGCCCGACTTGAAGCCGAAGCGACCGATGAAAGAGAGCGGCGTACTCTGCGCCAGAATCGAGGCGGCAAAAACCTTGCTCTCCTTGATGAATTCGTGGGTCAAGTTGCCCTTGTTGATGCTGACGGCGACAGTCGGCGGTTCGGAAGTTATCTGAAACACAGTGTTCGCTATCTGCCCGTTGATCCTGTCTCCGTTCACCGAGCTCACTACGTACAAGCCATAACTTATCTTATGCAGAGCCTTGGTGTTCATCCGTCATCCTTCCAGGGTCCAGTGTTCCTTCACGGTGAACCATCCGGCCGGGTCGGTAAGGTATTCATAAGAGTCGACCAGCGCGAGGTAGTGTCCCCGTTCCTCTGCGGCAAGGGACTGGTAGAACTGTCTTTCCAGAGGAGAGGCCCCTTGCTGGCCGCGGGAGCGATAGAGCTCGTAGCTCTTGAGCTCCATATTCATGGCTTGCTTGATGGCGTCGAGTTCAGATTGGCTCGGGTTGATCTGGGTGCCCAGCTTCTTGCTGGCTTCGGCAAAGATGCTCCTGAGCCGTTTCCCGCCGGAAGAAGGCGCTTCCACGGCTGGCCAGTCCGGTCTCTTCTTGAGCGCTTCATAGATCTCCTCGAATTTCCTGCGGTGCTCGTCCTCCTCAATGGCCAGCCTTTCAAACAACTGCTTTGATGGCGTGCTGCTCTGCTGACTTGCCCGCTGATAGAACTCCTTGCCGTCTATTTCCATTTGAATCGCCGACTGGAGTATCTCCATCATTGTCTTCGCTTCTTTCTGCTCCATTTTCAGTCTCCTTTCTTAGCAAACTGTCCCTTGAGCCTGGAAAGCTCCCTCACATGTGACTTCTCCTCCTTTATCACCGAATCGATGACGGGACGGTCGTTCTTACTAACAAAGTCGCGCATCTCCAAGTAGAACAGGATGGAGTCCTTTTCTGCTCCCAGCGCCATCTGAATCGCTTCAGCAGGGCTGCGGGCATCTCGAGCCATCTTCCGGGCAACCTTATCATCGGTGAACACAACAGAGTCAATCAGTGCCTCCAGATAACGCTGATACTCCTCGTCGCCTTCACCAGCACGCGTCGGTTGATACCCGCTCACAGATCCCAGCAGGCGCTGGAAGATATCGATATGCTTGCGCTCCATGTCGGCCAAGCCCCCATACGCCTCCTTCAAAGAAGGATCCCCGGACAGCTCGGCAAGCGAGCTGTAGTAGACGACCCCGTTTCTCTCAATGCCTAAAGCGACTTCAATCAGTTCGCCAGCAGACAACATTGCCATATCTCAAGCCCTCCCTTCTGATTTGCCCGCGCGCTGGCATTCCCTACACAGCCCGCGAACCTCAAGCCGGTGATGCGAGATCTGGAAGCCGGTTTCCCGGGCCACCCTTTCGTCAAGCTCTTTGTCCATCGTCCCATCCACATCGAAAACACGGCCGCAGTTCTCGCACCTGAAGTGATAGTGATTCTAAGGTGCATGAATTGCCCATCCTGTCCTCACCACCTCCACTCTAAAATCCGAGTCGAAAGGAAGCGCTAGTACGCGAAAAATGATGACCCTGCATCCAGGCTTGCCATGCGGTCGCTCTGCCTGCTCGCCAATCCGGAGCCGCCATTGCCACCTCGGTGAGACAAGAGCTAGATGGACTTCTCCAGGAGGGACTATATCAATGCAATTCTGCCACGGCCGAAAAGCAATAGTCAAGCCGTACAGATTCGTCCTTTCCCATCAACTTCTTCAACCCTGGTGCTGAAGCACCGCGACGCCAACCTACCCCAATGCAGTTCTGCAGGTCACTCCGAGCCGTGGGGTGAGACAAGCTGTCGCCCGAGACGGAGGGCATCCTCCAGAGCCGTAGCGTGTTCCCTGATGTGGGCCTCACCGTCGACTCCCCTCACCAGCAAGTCTCCACAGTATTTGACACCTACGGCGTCAAAGAAGTACTTCACAGTGAGCACCACCCCGTCAAAGAGCCTTTCCCCTCGAGTGGCGCCAACCGAGATGAATATCCCTCTCCGCGTCCTCCCATCGCCCCCATCCATGTCCAGAACGTACCTTCTCACCCACAGGGCCTGGCATCTGTCCACTATTGCCTTTGCCTGGCTGGTGAGGCCATAGAAGAATATGGGCGAGGCGAAGGCTATATGGTCAGCCTCCAGCAGCTTCTCGTAGACCTGCTGCATGTCGTCCTTGATGGCACATCTGCCGTCCTTGAGACAGGCGTAGATCTCCAGACACGGACGGACTTTGAGTTCCGACACTGCCAGCTTCTCCACCTCTGCACCCATCTCCCTGCTGCCTTCCAATGCACTATCAAGAAGGATCTCGGTGTTACTTTGCCTTCTGGGGCTGCCCATGATGCCCAGTACTTTCATATCCTAGCCCCTTCCCCACAGCTTTGTCTCATGCCTGCCGCCCTATGTTACTCCCACCGGGTCAACATCCACAATCCAGCCCTGGGGCAATGTGAGCTCCGACAGTAGCTCCGCAGCATCGCCATCCCGGAGAATAAGCTGCCAGCGATATCGGCCTCTAAGCCTGGCAGCAAAAGCAGGTGCAGGCCCGATTAGCCTCAGGCCAGATATGCCTCTATCCTCCTTCTCCTTCAGGATAGCGTGGCTCAATCTCTCCGCCTCCCGGCGGCACAGTCCATCGTTGGGGTGACTGTAGACCAGGCGGATGAACCGGCCAAAGGGCGGGTAGCCATACCGGCGCCGGTATTCTATCTCCTGAGCATAGAAACCTGCATAGTCATGTCTGGCAGCGGCCTGAACGGCATAGTGCTCAGGACAGTATGTCTGGATGAATACTGCCCCACCTTTCAGTCCACGCCCGGCCCTGCCAGCCACCTGACATAGAAGTTGGAAGGTGCGTTCACCAGCGCGGAAGTCCGGGAAGTTGAGACCCGTATCCGCATTGACTATCCCTGCCAGCGTCACCCGGGGAACATCCAGTCCCTTGGCTATCATTTGAGTTCCGATGAGTATGTCTGCCTTGCGGTCGCGGAAATCAGCCAGCAACCGCTCATGAGCATGCCTCTTGCCGGTCACGTCACTATCCCATCGCAGCAGCCTCGCCTGCGGAAAGAAACGCCTCACTTCTTCCTCCACTCTCTGTGTACCGATGCCCAGGAATTTGAGGCGCCGGCCCGAACAGGCAGGGCACGACTCAGGGACTGGAGTGGCATAGTGACACCTGTGGCAGGTCAGCCTCCGCTCCACTGAATGGTAGGCAAGAGCCACGGAGCAACGCGGGCAACGAAAGACGAAGCCGCAACCGCGGCACTGAACAAACGTGGCCGTGCCACGCCGGTTGAGAAACAGGATTATCTGTTCGCTTCGACCCAGAGTCTCCTTAATAGCAGCCAGCAACGCACGGCCGAGCAGGTTTGCATTTCCTGCTTTCAACTCTTCCCTGGCATCCAAAACATGAACCTCGGGCAGAGATGGATAGCCACCGGCAGTAACCCTCTCTTTCAGCTCTGCCAGGTGGTATTCTTCTGACCCTGCCTTGTGGAAGGTCTCAATATCAGGAGTTGCACTGCCCAGTATAACCACTGCACCGCTCAGGCGAGCCAGTTCAACGGCCACATCCCTGGCATGATAGCGAGGTGATTGATCCTCCTGTTTGTACGTCCACTCGTGCTCCTCATCGATAATGATGAGGCCAAGCTCAGGCAGAGGGGCAAACAGCGCACCCCTCGGCCCGATGACCACATCACAGTCTCCTCCTGCTATCGACTCCCACTCATCGAATTGTTCGCCAAGCGAGAGGCCGCTATGCAGCACGGCTACGCGTCCTGGGAAGCGACTGGCAAACCTCTCCACCGTCTGGGAGGTAAGAGCGATTTCAGGAACGAGGCAGATGCCCCGTTTGCCCGAGGCAACAACCCTGGCCAGAGCCCGCATGTAGATCTCGGTCTTGCCACTGCCAGTAACGCCGAAAAGAAGGAACACCGGTGGCGAACCTCGACCCCACTTATCGTCCATCAATTGCCAGGCAGCTCGCTGAGATGAGGAAAGGACCGGAATTGGACCAGAAATGAGTCTGAGTTCAGACAAGGGATCCCGCCTGACCCGAACCTGCTCCACCGAAATCAGACGGCGCTCTGCCAGCGCTGTGATCACCGCAAGAGAACAGTTGAGATACCTCCTGACTTCATTGACAGGTACGGGCTGGCTCTGATGGCTCAGAAAACGCAACACCTCTGCCTGTCTGCGAGCCCTCGACCCCTCCAACCGCATCACTTCGTTCTGCGCTTCGTCCTTGCTGCCTACCAGTCTCACGTAGGGAACGGTCTTCGGTCTTACCTTAGGCTCCTCCAATTCTTCGCTTTTCGCTATGAGACCGTAACGAAGCAACTGGTCTGCTATTCGCCTGGCTTTCTTTGTGCCAAGCCTTCTCTCCAGTTCCCTCAAGCGCGTCTTTCCTTTACCATCGATGAGGTGGAGGAGATGCGTTTGCTCTAGCGTAAGTGATGGCAAATCCCCTTCTAACACTACTCGTTGGAAATAGGTAATGAGCTTGCGCTCAAATCCCGGAGGCAACATCAAGGCCACGGCGTCAAAGAGAGGAGAGAGATAGCGCTTGCTTATCCAGAGGGCAAGTCGCATCTGCGCAGGGGAGAGCAGAGGATGTCCAGCAATAGACCCGAGTACTTCCCTGGGCGCCTCAACCGAGGGCTCATCAGATGTCTCTACGACAATGCCCTGGATGACTCTGCTGCCGAATGGAACCCATACCGCGTGCCCAACACCGATTTCTAGCTTTGATGGGATAGCGTAACAGAAGGTAGAACGGCTCCCAGGCGAGTTTACCGCTATCTCAGCATATCTCATGTAGCATGCCTGCGGCGCTGCTACTCTTCTTCGCTGGATATGGTCTGCTCGGCTACTTTCCTTCGCCTCTCCCTGAGTCGGGCGCGCTTGGCGCTGAGCTGGCGCATATAGTAGAGCTTGGCTCTCCGCGCCTTGCCGTGCCGCAGCACCTCTACTCCCTGAATGAACGGAGACTGGAAAGGAAAGGTGCGCTCCACACCAACATCATAGACTACCCGTCTTACAGTGAAACTCCCACCATCGACGCCCTTTCTGGTTCTGATCACCATTCCCTGGAAATGCTGCAAACGCTCCTTGTCCCCCTCAACTGTCCTTAGGCTCACCCTGGCTGTGTCTCCAGGGGTGATCTGAGGGATACTGGGATTTACCTTGGGCTCGACAAGTTCTCTGATATCCATCGTCTCTCTCCGTCTGAAAGATCCGCCTTTTCAATAAGGTCGGGCCGTCGTTCCGCGGTTCGCCAAATAGCCTGACGGCGCTGCCACTGAGCGATCTCGCTGTGATTCCCTGAAAGCAGTACCGAGGGTACTGGCCAGTCTCGATACACTTCGGGCCTTGTATACTGAGGGTATTCCAGAAGACCGTCGTGATAGGAATCACTGTCCGCTGACGCTGGGGACCCCAACACTCCCGGTATGAGCCTCACAACAGCGTCTATCACAACCATAGCCGCCAGTTCCCCCCCGCTGAGCACGTAGTCCCCGATGCTGATTTCGTCAGTCACCAGGTGCTCGCGCACCCTCTCATCCACACCTTCGTAACGACCACAGATCAACATAAGACCGGAGCAGCCAGACAGTCCTCGAGCAAGTGGTTGAGTGAAAGGCCTGCCCTGCGGCGAAAGCAAGACAACAGGGACTCCATCGGTCACAGACCCCTGTCTTGTCTTCTCCACCGCCTCAAAGATGGGCTCAGGCTTGAGTACCATTCCGGGCCCACCGCTGTACGGATAGTCATCTACCGTGCGGTGTTTATCGTGGGTGAAGTCACGAATATTGTGGACCGCAACATGAGCCAATCCCTTCTCCTCGGCACGCTTGATAGTAGCTTGCTTCAGAGGAGAAGCAAACATCTCAGGAAAGAGACACAGCACGTCAATCCGCATTTGCCTAGGTGAAAGGGTGTTCTTGAAGCTATCAATTCTACCATAGGGAATGTGAAAAGGGAAAAACGACTGAAAACGGGCAAAAAGGTTCAAAAGGACTTGACAAAATAGAGCGGTAGGAATTTAATAGTAGTGGGGAATTGTGGGGAAGAAGGGTGGGTCGTGCTCCGAAAAGGAGGATGAGTATGTTTTTTGGGGAATATGAATACAGAGTTGATGAAAAGGGGAGGGTGCCGCTGCCGCCAAAATTCAGGCGTGACCTGAAAGAAGCGGTTGTACTCACCAAGGGAACCGACAAATGCATCGCGGTATACCCCTTCAGTGAGTGGAAAAGGCTGGCCGACACCTTGGCTGCCAAGACAGTCACTTCAGCCAATCTGAGGAAGCTTAACCGCGCTATCTTTGGCTCTGCCTTCAGCGCCGCCTTTGACAAACAGGGCAGGGTAGCCTTGCCCTTTGCCCTGCGTGGCTATGCCGAAATTGATGATTCCGTGGTTGTTGTAGGGGCAAATCAGTACGTCGAGCTCTGGAATGAGAAACTTTGGAAGACAGAGAAAGCCTCATCTGAAGAGCAAGCCTCTCAGATAATGGAGAGCCTCGGAGGAAGCTAGTGCTGTTGACTATGTCCTTGCCGGCCCACACCCCTGTAATGGTCAATGAAACCATAGAAGGGCTGCAACCCGGCCGCGGAGGGCATTTCGTTGACTGCACGGTGGGCCCTGGGGGACATGCCCGAGCCATCCTGGAAAGGATTTCACCTACCGGCAAGCTCCTGGGCATCGACGCCGACCCGGAAGCCATAAGAACAGCGCAAGACAGGCTCAGCGACTACGGTGAAGCAATTGTCCTGGTCAATGACAGTTTTGTCAATCTCCAGGCTATCTGCGAGAAATACGATTTCCGCCCGGTCGATGGCATTCTCTTCGACCTTGGCGTCTCTTCAATGCAACTGGATGCCGCCGAACGCGGCTTCAGTTTCCAGCGCGAGGCTCCTCTTGACATGAGGTTCGATCCCTCGCGAGAGCTCACTGCCTCTGATATCGTGAATACCTTTCCGGAGAGGGAGCTAGCTCGCATTCTCAAGGAGTACGGAGAGGAGCGTCACTCACGGCGGATAGCCCGGCATATCGTATACAGCCGGCCTATCGCATCCACATTACGACTTGCTCAAGTAGTGCAGCAGGTCCTAGGCAGCAAGCGTGGCAGAATTCACCCAGCCACCCGGACCTTCATGGCCCTTCGCATTGCTGTCAACGAAGAGCTACAGAGTCTATCGCTGGCTCTGGAGCAGACCATCAACCTCCTGCGCCTTCAAGGCAGGCTGGTAGTAGTCAGCTACCACTCACTCGAAGACCGCATAGTCAAGCAATTCATGCGGAGCAAAGCTAGCAACTGCGCCTTGAAGCTCATAGCAAGGAAGGTCATACGACCTACCTCGTTGGAGATTGAATCCAACCAACGCAGCCGCAGCGCTAAGTTAAGGATAGCTGAACGCTCGAAATGAACCAAGCAATACCTACACCAGCAAAGGAGGTTAATAATGGCAAACAAAATTGTTTCCGCTATCGATGTAGGCACAACCAAGATAGCCACTATCGTAGCCAACGTAAGAGCGCAAGAGGATATTGAAGTCCTAGGCGTAGGAGTGGTCCCCAGTCACGGCCTGCACAAGGGCATCGTGGTCAACATGGATGAAGCCAAAGAGTCCATCGCTGCCTCGGTGCAGGAAGCCCAGAAGATTAGTGGCATGCGGGTAGACTCCGCCTACGTAGGCGTCACCGGCAGGCACATCAGCAGTCTCAACAACCGAGGAGTAGTAGCTATCCCACGCGATGATCGCTTGGTGCGCCCTCAAGATCTCAAGAGGGTGTTGTCCGCAGCCCGCACTATCTCCGTTCCTGAAGGCAAGAGATTGCTTCATGCTATCCCTCGTTACTACACCTTGAATGGCGAAGAAAGAGTAGAACAGCCGGTGGGCATGCACGGCACCAGATTGGACGTGGAGACTCACATCATCACTGCATCGGTGTCTTCCGTGCAGAACCTGGCCAAGTGCATACGCAGCGTAGGAGTGGATCTTGAAGACCTGATACTGGAGCCGCTGGCCAGCGGGGAAGCAGTACTGACCACGCAGGAAAGAGAGAGTGGCGTTATCATGGCTGACATTGGCGGTGGTACCACTGACATAGCTGTCTTCAAGGATGGCAACATCTACCACACAGCGATTGTTCCGGTGGCTGGCTACCAAGTAACCAGCGATATCGCCATCGGCCTGGGTCTGCCCTTCCACGTGGCAGAGAGAATGAAGAAGACGTACGGTAACGTAACACCAGGCCTGGACACCGACACTGAAGCAACTATGACGGGCATAGAGAATGGCCACAGTGCTTCTTACCGCGAGCTATGTGACATCACCCGTTCTCGAATGGAGGAACTGTTTGAGCTGATACTCCTGGAAATGCCCTCCAGCGATTATCCAAATCTGGTACCGTGCGGACTGGTGCTTACTGGTGGCACAGCAAACCTGACGGGTCTGGCCGAGTTGGGGAAGTCCATGCTACAGATGCCGGTAAGGAAAGGCGCGCCCCTGGGAGCAGGCGTCTATGGCATTACCGACATTCTTCGAGACTCAGCCTACGCTACTACCATGGGACTGATCCTCTGGCAGGCGAGAAGCAAAGAGAAGTCAGCCTGGCAAGCGAAAAGAGGAGGTCTTCTGGGCGGCTTTCTCAAGGCGGTGAGGAAATTGCTTCGTGGCTAGGGCACGATGGGACTGAATCTTTCTGAGTAAGGAGGCACAAATGGCAAAAACGACTTTCGTCCCAACACCAGCAAGAATCAAGGCCGTAGGAGTTGGCGGTGGTGGCTGCAACGCCATCAACCGCATGGTCCGGGAAGGAATAAGAGGCGTCGACTTCATAGCCATGAACACCGATGCTCAAGCTCTAGCAATGACCGAAGCACCCACTCGCATCCAGCTGGGTGAGAAGCTGACCAGAGGTCTGGGCGTAGGCGGCGACCACAAGTTGGGCACAAAGGCGGCTGAGGAGAGCCGCCAGACCATCGAGGAACTCGTCGAAGGCGCTGACATGGTATTCATCAGTTGTGGTATGGGGGGCGGCACAGGCACTGGCGGCCTTCCCACCGTGGCTGAAGTAGCCAAGCAAAGCGGTGCCCTTACCATCGGCGTAGTGACAAAGCCTTTCGGCTTTGAAGGCGGACACCGAACCGAAGTAGCTGAAGAAGGCATACTCGCTCTGACCAGCAAGGTAGATACTCTGATCATCATACCCAACGACCGTCTTCTCCAGCTGTGTGACGCCAAGACCACTGTAGACAGCGCTTTCAAGCTGGCTGACGATGCCCTTCTTCTCGGAGTCCAGGCCATCTCTGAGGTAGTCACAGTGCCCGGGTTGATCAATCTTGACTTTGCCGACATCAAATCGGTAATGAAAGATGCTGGCCCTGCGTGGATGTCGATGGGAAAGGCAAGCGGACAGAATCGAGCCGCCGAAGCTGCCAAGGCAGCCCTGGCCAGCCCTCTGCTCGACGTGTCCGTCAAGGGGGCCAAGGGTGTGCTATTCAACATCACAGGTGGCCCCAGCCTCACTCTCTTCGAGTGCAACGAGGCGGCGGAAGCCATCAGCCAGGCCGTTGACCCCAGGGCCAATATCATCTTCGGAGTTGTGCGCGATCCCAAGATGGACAGCGAAGTCAAGATCACCATCATCGCCACCGGGTTCACTACCCAGTATGGCAAAGGATCGCCCGACCTCGAGGAACTTCGCCGCTTGATGAGAGGCGGCAGCGATACTCTGGATGTCCCTTCGTTCCTGCGGCGCGGCCAGCGCACTACCTCACCCGAACTACTGAAGGCTGTCAAGGAAAAGACAGAGGTCACCCCACACCCATCCAGGATTTCCTGGCAGTAGTCCCTCCTCCCTTCAAGAAAGGGTGGCTCTCGCCACCCTTTCTTGTCCCTTTCCTGATGCCGGCGGGCTTGCATTATACTATATGTAGTTGTAACATACTCTACAGCACAATCTTTGGGGGTGGTAAGGTTATGCGGTGTCCCTACTGTGGCGGAGGCGACTCGAGGGTCATAGACTCTCGTGCTTCGGATGAGGAAGTAAGGCGGCGGAGAGCTTGCCTCGCTTGCGGTGCCCGTTTCACTACCTATGAGCGTGTGCAAACCCACAGCATTTTCGTAGTCAAGAAAGACAGCCGACGTGAGGAATTCAATCGAGACAAGCTCGCCTCTGGAATCCGCAGAGCCTGCGAAAAGCGTCCCTTGCCCGCAGGCACCATTGACAAACTCATAGATAACATCGAAGCCGAACTCTATCGGTCGGGCAAGGCCGAAATTCCCTGCTCCACCATCGGTGACCTAGTAATGCGGGGGCTTGAGAAGCTGGACCATATTGCCTATATCCGCTTCGCAAGCGTGTACCGCGAGTTTGCCGATATTGGCGCTCTAAAACAGGCAGTTGACACGCTTGCTCGAAACAAAGGGTCGGTGCCACCGGAAGGTCAGTTAGCACTTCTACCCTCTCGCGCGGCAAATTCCTTGACCGGGCGCAGGAGGAGATGACAATGGCCAAATCCCGGCAAAGGAGCAGCCACGGTAGACCTGTCGCACAGGACAATATAGCTCGGGCTGTCTTCACCGCTGCCGAATCCATGGGCGTGACTGACAGGAAGATGCTTGAGGTGTTGACGGAGCAAGTAAGCCAACGCTTGAGGGTTGCTCAACCCTTACCTGGTATGGAGAGCTTTGTCTCCCCACAAGCCAAACATGCCATCTCAGGTTCCCACCTCAAGGCAGTGGTTAGCGAGGTTGTGTCCGCGGATGAATTCTCCCCCCAGCTAGGCAGCAAAGTCATTTCGGGAATTGAACTCAGCGATAACGCCTTGAGGGTTCTGGAGAAAAGGTACTTGATGAAGAACGAGGCAGGAGAGGTCATTGAGACTCCGCAGGAGCTCTTACGCCGGGTCGCTAAGCATATCGCTTCAGCAGAACTCAATTACGATTCAAAGGCTGACGTCTCCTATTGGGAAGAAGCATTCTACCAATCGATGGCCAACCTGGAATTCCTGCCCAATTCTCCTACTTTGATGAATGCTGGCCGCGAGCTGGGGCAGCTCTCGGCTTGCTTCGTTATTCCCGTAGACGATTCAATGGAGTCCATTTTTGATGCTGTGAAGCACACCGCTTTGATCCACAAGAGCGGGGGCGGCACTGGCTTCTCCTTCTCCGGTCTCAGGCCCGAGAAAGACAGGGTCGGCTCCACCGGGGGCGTTGCCAGCGGCCCCGTGTCTTTCATGCAGGTCTTCGACACCACCACCGACGTAATCAAGCAAGGCGGCATGCGCCGTGGTGCTAACATGGCGATCCTCCGCGTTGACCATCCTGACATCCTAGAATTCATCACAGCCAAGGAGAACCCTGAGGCTCTGAGCAACTTCAATCTCTCCGTAGCCGTAACTGACAGCTTCATGAAGGCAGTTGAGGAAGGTGCCGATTACGACCTGGTGAATCCACGAACCGGCGAAGCCACCGATAGACTCAATGCCAAAGAAGTATTCGAGAAGATAGTCAATCTGGCCTGGAGCACGGGTGACCCTGGCATAGTATTCATAGATGAGATAAACAGGCATAACCCTACCCCGAGGTGGGGAAGAATTGAGAGCACCAACCCCTGCGGTGAACAACCATTACTGCCCTTTGAGTCCTGCAACCTGGGCTCCATCAATCTATCCAAGATGGTCATTCCCCAAAACAACCAGCCCGAAGTCGACTACCCCAGGCTATCTCAGGCCATCAGGTTGGCTGTTCGCTTTCTCGACGACGTCATCGACGTCAACCGATTCCCGCTGCCACAGATAAGCGAGAAAACAAGGGCCTCGAGGAAGATAGGCCTGGGGGTGATGGGCTTTGCTGATATGCTGATTCAGCTTGGCATCCCTTACGATAGCGAACAAGCGCTCAGCGTGGCTGAAGACATCGCCCATTTCATCTCCGAAGAGGCCGACAAAGCTTCTGGGGAACTGGCCGAAGTCAGAGGCGTTTTTCCCGCATTTGAGGGTAGCATCTATGATCTGCCTGGTGGTCCCCGCCTTCGCAATGCCTCTCGAACTACCATCGCGCCTACAGGCAGCTTGAGCATAATTGCTAACTGTTCCAGTGGTATCGAACCTATCTTCGCCCTGACGTATGTCCGCCGCATTCTTGATAACGAAGAGTTCGTAGAGGTAAACCCCTACTTCGAACGCGCGGCCAAGAAGGAAGGTTTCTATTCTGAAGAGCTGATGAAGGGTCTGGCTCAGGGAGAGAGACTGAAAGATATGCCAAACGTTCCAGAAAAGGCAAGAGAGCTCTTTGTAACTGCCTACGATATAACACCAGAATGGCATGTCGCCATGCAGGCAGCCTTTCAGAGATTCACCGACAGCGCCGTATCCAAAACAGTGAACTTCGCCAGTAGCGCAACTACTGAAGATGTGGCCAAGGTATACATGTTGGCCTACCGCCAGAGACTAAAGGGAATAACCATCTACCGGGATGGAAGTCGAAAGGCCCAAGTTCTTAGTGTTGGCAGGAGGGAGACACAGGACGAAGGCAAACTGGTCCCCAGGAAAAGGCCCAAGGTGACCAAAGGCATAACCGAGAGGGTGAGCACCGGGTGCGGTTACATTTATGTAAACGTGAACTTCGATGAACACGGGATATTCGAGGTCTTCTCAACTCTGGGAAAAGCCGGCGGTTGTGCTGCGGCCCAGCTTGAGGCTATCAGCCGCCTCATCTCCCTAGCCCTAAGGGCCGGGCTAGACCTGGATGCCGTCGTAAGGCACTTGCGCGGTATCCGCTGCCCCTCGATTTCCTGGGAGCAAGGTCATGCCGTCATGTCCTGTGCCGACGCCATCGCCAGCGTACTACAGAAATATGTGAGGGATGAGGCCCCCGCCGATCCTCAGAGATCCCAGAGCCTCGAGGTATCAGAGGAACTGAAGAACTGGGGCGGCCAGTGTCCTGAGTGTGGCAGTGCTTTGATTCATCAGGAAGGCTGCAATATATGCCCCAACTGCGGCTTCACCAAATGTGAGTAACCTGTGAGGAGGAGATGACTAGCTCGAGGGGGAGCTACTACCTAGCCCTTAAGCAGATAGCCAAGGTCGCCAATTCATCTCTTAGCTTAAGAAAGATATTCAACTCCGTAGCCAAGAGTACGGCCAAAGCGCTACAGGCAAACGGATGTCGTATCCTGTTGCTTGATTCCCCAAAGAAATACCTGATTACCATGGGTTCTCATGGTCTGAGCGACCTCTACCTTAGGAAAGGCCCGCTTGATGCTCAGAAGAGCCTGCCGGAGATTCTAAATGGTGAGGTGGTTGTCATCGCCGACGCCACCAAAGACAAACGAGTCCAACACCCCGAAATAGCACGGGCGCAGGGGGTATCCTCCATACTCGGCTTCCCCGTACTCGAGAAAGGAGAGACTGTTGGAGAGATCAGGGTCTACACCCGTGAACCTCACCAGTTTTCAGAGGGAGACACGTCCTTCCTTGGCAGCGTAGCCAATATCTGCGCGGTTCTCTTTGAGAAAGCCGAGCTTCATCAATTCATGGCACAGAACCACAGAGTCAGCAAGAGACAAGAAAGGCTAGCTCGAGCACCTCAACTACCCACAACGTCACTAAGGCCAAGCGAGTTCGCTCACCCCAGCGAAGATGATTTCGCTAGACTCCTCGATTTCTACCGCATCGAATGGCTCTACGAGCCCCGTGCCTTCCCTCTTCGATGGAATGGCAGTGACATAGCCGAGATGTTCACACCAGATTTCTACCTGCCCGAACTGGACCTCTATATCGAGCTCACCACCCTGAAGCAGGACTTGATAACGGCGAAGAACCGCAAGCTACGTCGGCTGAGAGAACTCTACCCTGAAATCAATATCAAGCTTCTTACGAAGAACGACTTCATCAGATTGCTGGCCAAGTACGGATATGGCCCTCTAGGTGAAGCCAAGATAGAGGGCGTCAGCCGGATCCTCTACAGCCACGCTCAGATTCAGCGGAGGGTCAGAGCTCTAGCCAGACACATCTCCCGCGACTACGCTGGCCAACGCTTGGTCATTGTCGGTATCCTGAAGGGAGTCATCTGTTTCATGGCCGACCTCATGCAGCATATCTCCTTGCCCGTCACCCTCGACCTCATGGCGGTCTCGCCCTACGAGAGCGATGGTCAGGTCGTCAAGATAACGAGAGACCTCGACAGCAGCATCACCGGGCAACATGTATTGATGATCGAGGATATCGTGGACACCGGTATGACGCTGAACTATATCCTGAGCCACCTGTCGGCTCACAACCCTGCTAGCCTTCGCGTCTGCACTCTGCTCGACAAGAGAGCACGCCGTCTGGTCAACGTGTCTCTCGACTACATCGGATTTGAAATCCCCGACGAGTTTGTGGTCGGCTACGGCCTGGACTATAAAGGAGAGTATCGAAATCTGCCCTTCATTGCCATACTCCACCCCGAAGTGACGAAGGAAGACGACGCCGAAGCGCAACCTGTACCCTCCGACACTCAGCATTGAAACGACAGTGCACCGACGAAAATACCTGCTGGAAGGGGCTCCGCGAACGAAAAAGCGCCCCGAGTAACCTCACCCTCTTGGCTTCCGCCACCCCTGCTCCCTGGCCATCCCCTAGCTTGCCCTTAGCCTTTGGGGCCTCAAGCACTTCGGGCTTGGCCTTTGAGCTTTGGCTCCTCTGCCAAGCTCTGGCCTGATTACTCGGAGCAATTTTTAGGCTAACACGCCCCAGAGATTCTGTCAAATATTTGTAGCTTGCGGCCAGAGAAATCCAGCAGGAAACAGCTGAGTTATAGTAAACTAGGAACAAGTTTGGAGAGGCATATGAGCTGGCATCCCAAGGTCTTAATCGGCAGGAATGAGATAGGAGACGCCGTGGCCAGACTGGCCTCCGAAATCCGAAGAGATTATCGGGGGAAGCAGCCCCTGCTCATCGGAGTCCTCAAGGGGTCTTTCGTGTTCATGGCCGACCTTGTCCGCCAACTCGATTCGCCTGCTGAACTCGATTTCGCCGTGCTCTCCAGCTATGGCTCCGCCAAGGAAACCTCGACTAGAGTCAGGCTGGTGCAAGGGCTCACCAGACCAATCAGGGACAAGGATGTCATCGTTGTGGAAGATATCGTTGACACCGGTCTTACCGTGTCGTTTCTGCTCGATCATTTGAGGAGCAAGAAACCGGCATCCATGAAGCTCTGCGCGTTGATGGACAAGCCATGTCGCCGCAGAGTCCCGGTATCGATCGACTATCTTGGCTTCACTCTGCCTGACAGATTCGTAGTCGGCTACGGCCTCGACTTAGACGAGAGGTTTCGCTACTTGCCCGACATCTGTCTCCTGGAGGAACAGACATGACGAAACCAGTTGAGCTTATTTCAGCCGCGAAAGGTGAAACACCAGCCGATTTGCTCTTGAGAAATGCCCGCGTCGTGGACACCCTTGCCGGTGCCGAAAGGCAAGGCAACGTGGCTATCTACGGGGGCAGGATTGCCGGCGTAGGAGACTACGACAGAGCAAAGGAGAGCATCGACTTGCAGGGTGCCTACCTGGCCCCAGGGCTGATCAACGGCCACACTCACATCGAAAGCTCGATGCTTCACCCAGTCCAGTATGCCCAAGCAGTAGTCCCCAGAGGCACCCTAGCTCTGGTGACCGATCTGCATGAAATCGCCAATGTCTGCGGCTTCGAGGGTATTGAATTCGTCAGGGCTTGGGCAGAGAAATTGCCCCTGGACATACTGCTTATGGCTCCTTCATGTGTCCCGGCAACCGCACTAGAGACCTCTGGTGCCAGAATTGGCGTTGCCGAGGTCAGAAAGCTCTTGTCCTATCCCGACGTAATCGGCTTGGGAGAAGTAATGAATTTTCCAGGCGTCATAGGCGGCGATAAGGAGATCTTGGGCAAGATAGCTGCGGCAGAAGGCAGGACTATCGACGGACACGCCCCTGGCCTACACGGAAAGGACCTCAGCGCCTACGCAGCAGCAGGGATTCGGTCTGACCACGAATCAACCACATTGGAGGAGGGAAGAGAGAGGCTAGAGAAAGGAATGTACCTGATGATTCGGGAAGGTTCTTCAGAAAAGAACCTGGATACCCTTTTGCCTCTGGTCACCGACAAGTCCTACAAGAGGTGCCTTTTCGTGGTGGATGATCGGAGTTGCTCGGACCTGCTCCACGAGGGCGACATCGACTCGGTGGTGAGAAAAGCCATCAGCAGAGGGTTGGAGCCTATCAGGGCTCTGCAACTGGCAACAATCAACGCTGCGGAGCACTTCCGCCTCTACGACAGAGGAGCCATTGCTCCAGGTTACCTGGCGAATCTCATCACCGTCACCGATCTCTCCAACCTCGAAATAGACATGGTATTCTACAAAGGCAAGCTGGTAGCGATGCAAGGCAAGCCTCTATTCCCTCCACCAAGCATCACCTCAGAGCTAACCGATACCGTGCACATCAAGCGCCCTACGATGGAATCCCTGAAGTTGACACCCGCCGGGGAAACCTACCCCGTGATCGAAATTGTCCCGGGACAAATAGTCACCAGGAAAAGGATAGAAAAGGTCAAGGTTGTTGACGGGGGGGTCGTACCCGATTTGGACAGAGACATACTTAAACTCGTGGTGGTGGAGAGGCACCGGGCTACCGGCAATGTTGGCTTGGGGCTAGTGAAGGGCTTTGGCTTGAAGCAAGGTGCCCTCGCTTCTTCGGTGGCTCACGACTCCCACAACATAGTAGCCGTAGGCACTACCGACCTTGATATCCTCAAAGCGATCGAGGAAGTGGCTAGATTACAGGGCGGCCTCGTGGCATGCGCCCGAGGAGAGATCATCGGTCGTTTGCCATTGCCTGTTGCCGGTCTGCTTTCTCTTGAACCTCTCAAGGTCATTGTGGATCACCACGACGCACTCGAGAGCACTACGGCCAAGCTAGGAAACCTGCCCCCAGCCCCATTCTCTCTGCTTTCCTTTCTGGCGCTGCCCGTGATCCCCGAATTGAGGCTCACTGATCTGGGGCTGGTCGACGTGGCGACGTTTCAGATCATCAACTGAGAGGTCTTACTCGGGTCGAGTTCAAGAAAGAAGGCTCCTGGAGATGACCAGTCTTTGAATCTCGTTGGTGCCCTCGTATATCTCCAGTATCTTGGCATCCCGGTAGAATCGCTCCAGGGGCAGATCCCTCATGTAGCCATAGCCGCCGTGGATCTGGATAGCTTTCCTCGTAACCTCCACAGCTGCCTCGGTAGCCACGAGCTTCGCCTGGGCTACTTCCTTGGTGAACCGCTGCCCCGCATCGGCGAGACGGGCGGCTCGATACGCCATGAGCTTCGCAGCATCGACGGCATTGGCCATGTCAACAAGCATCCACTGAAGGCCCTGGAACTCACAGATGGGTTGTCCGAACTGCTGGCGCTGCTTGGAATACGCTATGGAGTTGTCCAACGCTGCCTCTGCCACACCTATGCCCTGCCCTGCAACATCCAACCTCCCCTCATCCAGGATAGACAGAGCGATTCGCATCCCCTTGCTTACCTCACCCAGTTGGTTGGCGGCTGGAACACGGCAGTCGTCGAACATGAGCTCGGCAGCACTGATTCCTCTGATACCCATCTTGGCTTCTACCTTGCCAATTGAGAAGCCTGGAGTCCCCTTTTCAACAACGAAAGCGGTGATCCCCTTCCCCTTGAGTTCCCTGTCTATGGTGGCAAACAGGAGAACGATATCAGCCACGTCACCGCCGGAGATAAAGCACTTGGCACCGTTGATGACCCATTCGTCCCCTTCCTTCCTGGCAGTGGTCGACATCCTGGAGATGTCGCTGCTGGCCTCGCGCTCGGTCAAAGCATAGGAACACTTCTTCTCCCCCTTGGCTGCCGGCACCACAAAACGCTGGCGCTGCTCCTCGTTGCTGAATCGATAGATGCCCCCCAGCGCTAGTGCCAGATGGGTACCAATAATTGAAGCCACCGAGACACTGGCTCTAGCCAGCTCAATCGATGCAATAAGGGAGTCAACCATGCTCCCACCCTGACCCCCATACTCCGCCGGAATGGTCAAGCCAGTTAGTCCCAACCCTGCTAGCTTCCCGAAAGCCTCTACCGAGAACTCGTCCCTGCGGTCCCATTCAGCGGCAAAAGGTTCTATTTCCTTCACAGCGAAGTCTCGCATTTGCTGCTTGAACATCACCTGCTGCTCCGTTAGTAGACTGTCCATGGTATTACCTCCTCAAAGAACAGATTCGTTCCTGCCTGTCAGAATGGAGATTTTACGCTTGGATTTGGCGGTTTGTCAACAAACACTGATTCCGACCGCCACCCATCCAGAACCGCGAGGCCCTATCCTGAAACCCACCGGCCTGCCAACTCAAGGCCCGGTAGGAATCCCCTTCGCCAGCAGGATACCGTGGGCTACGGGGACTCCTTGCCTCTCCTCCTCAGTATCTCTCTGGCCACTGCCACGCCTGAAGCCGAGGCCTGAACCAGGCCACGGCTTACGCCGGCACCGTCACCTGCAGCAAACATGTTGCCAATCCCGGTCTCCAAGCATTGCGTTAGCTCCAGTTTACTGGAATAGAACTTGACCTCCGTTCCGTAGAGAAGGGTTTGAGGGGCAGCAACACCGGGAGCCAGCCTATCCATGGCCTGGAGCATCTCGACTATCCCTTTGAGATAGCGGTAGGGAAGGGCAAAGCTCAGGTCGCCGGGTGTTGCCGCTCTTAGGCTTGGCTCTATGATACTATGCTTGACGCGGGCCTCCGTGGAACGGCGTCCATCCATCAGATCTCCTAGCCTCTGCACCAATACCCCTCCGCTAAGAATATTGGCCAGCCTCGCCAGATACTTGCCGTAGGCAATCGGCTCACGGAAAGGCTCGGTGAAGCTCGTGCTTACCAGAATGGCGAAATTGGTGTTCTTCGTTCTGGGACTGGCATAACCGACACCATTGACCGTGACTACGGGATCAGATCCCCCCGTGGACTCCATGATTACCTCTCCCCCAGGGCACATGCAGAACGTCCTGACCCGGTCGTCAAAGCTCTTCGAGTAGAACTCGAGTTTGCATTCGTACAGCGCCGAGGTCATTTCTTCCATTACTACCTGTGGTATTTCCACCCGGCAGCCCACATCCACAGGGCCTGAATGCAGTCTCAGCCCAAGTTGTTTGGCTTCCTCGGCCAGCCATTCTGACCCCTCTCTACCCGGCGCCACCACCAAGTAGGAACAGCTCAGTCTATCCCCATCATCGGTCTCGACAGCCCTGACTACACCATCCTCAACCACGATTCTCTTGGCCACTGTCCGCAGCCTGATATCCACCCTGGACGACAGGTATTCATGCATGGCCTTCAGTACATCACGGCAGTTCTCCGTCCCCAGATGGCGCAGTCTCATTGGGATCAGCCTAAGCCCGGCCAGGGTAGCTCTGCGCTCCAGGTCCGCTATCACCTCCCCTGTTCCATATACCTTATCGGGCGCGCCAAACTCGAGATACCGGCTGTCAACATAGTCCACCAGTGACCTGGCCTGGTCTGCTCCAACCAAGTCCTTGAGCGGACCACCCACTTCCGTCGATAGAGTCAACTTGCCATCACTGAAAGCCCCCGCACCACCAAAGCCACTCACCAGATGGCACGGTATGCAGGACAAGCAGCGGCTCTCCCCTTGTTGAATGGGGCAAACACGGGAATCGATCTCCTGGCCCTTGTCCAGCAGCAGGACATTGAGCCCTGACCCGCTCAATTCCAGGCTGGCGAAGATACCTGCCGGCCCAGCACCCACTATGATAACATCGTAATCGTTGACCATAAGGCAGCTCAAGCAAGAGGGCGAGCTTGACAGCTCACACACACAGCGAGTCTATTCTATTCGCCGAACATCCGTTCGTCAATTGCGCTATTCATTCAGAAGGCGACAGAAGCCTAGAACAGCAACAACAAGCGCCGAAAGAGACCTTGACAGCAACAGAGCAGAGCGCTAACATAGCCAGCTGATACGGAACTCCGCATATTGCTGAGTTCGAAAATCCACTTCTAAGGAGGCATTTATGTTCTACGAGATAAGCGTTCCCGAGCCCGGGCAGAAGAAGGTCGCGGCCCTGGTGACTTTGAACCCATCCGAGTCCAGGCGACTCCTGGCCAAAGGGGTAGTGGCTCTCGCCGAAGTGCAGAACGCCTGGAAGAACGGCACTATCATCATCGCCAGAGGTATCACCAGTGCCTATATCAGTGAGGAGCTGCTCGGGGTATCCGTGGAGCCAAAGGCGGGCCAGACCGTAGGTATGGTGGTCAACGGGATGACTAACGCTAACTCGGGCCGGTCACCTTGCCACGCACATGTCATACGCAAGGGCAAAGTGGTGGAGAACGCGGACCCCAATGTCGAGATACTCAGTTTCGGGCCTGATGATGTCTTCATCAAAGGAGCCAACGCTATCGACAGAGAGGGCAATGCCGGCATTATGGCCTCCTCGTTGAAGGGTGGCACCTGGGGTATATTCACGCCCATAGTGACGGGCCGGGATTCGCACTTGATAATAGCAGCGGGCTTGGAGAAGATGGTCCCTTCCGTTATGGAGGCCTGCAATCACAGCGGCGTCTACTACTTCAAGTACAGCATGGGGTTGCCAGGCAAGATATGCCCCGCCATTACCGGCAAGCTGGTCACCGAAATACAGGCCCTGGCCGTGCTTGCGGGCGTTCGAGCCTTCCATCTCTGCTCGGGAGGTGTAGGCGGCTCCGAGGGAGCCGTGGTACTGGCCCTAGAGGGCGATGAGGCGCACGTCAAGAAGGCATTCGAGCTAGTGAAGTCGGTGAAGGGCGAAGCCCCCGTCACCCTACCCGACACGTTCTACGTCAGCTCGCCGGCCGACTATAAGTATGACGCCCTTGCCCAGCTGGCTGCGCTCAAGGGACGCTGAGACTCCGCGCTCCCCTGCGTCGACGGTCACCTGCCTGAGGGCTATGTCTTCCTTGTAGCCTACCCTCCACCAGTGGAGAAGCTTTCCTTACTCAGGGCACAGGCATCAGGGCGTACGAACGAATAGCCACCACCAAGTCACCCCCGTCACCAAGCAGCTGTCCTGCGAGGCAAGGGAAATGGAGCCTGCCATCTGGCAAAGGACTGCTTTCGAAGCAGTTCAGGTAGTCCTGTCAGACATCCAGTGCCGGGCATTGACACTGTTGCCTGTGGCCACTAGGATTAGGGGGAGAAAATGGAACAGACGGCGCCGACCAAGCGGTTCGGAATCATCGCCGATGACCTGACAGGCGCGATGGACACCGGGGTGGGATTTGCCAAGATCGGCCTGGACACCATCGTGTCGTTCGGAGACAGAATCAGACAGCCAGCCACAGTAGTGGTCGTCAGCACTGATAGCAGAGCCGACGACCCCGAGACTGCCTACAGAAAGACGAGAAGGGAGGCCTCTAAGTTCCCAGGCCTGTATGTCTACAAGAAGATCGACTCCACCCTTCGTGGAAACATCGGCACTGAGTTGAGAGCATTGATGGACACGCTGGGCACAGAGAAAAGCATAGTGTGCCCCGCCTTTCCCGCCAACAAACGCACCGTCGTCGATGGAATACTCCTGGTCGATAACGTACCTGTTAACGAAACTTATTTCGCACATGACCCCACCTCCCCCGTGACGGAGGCTCACATACCCACGCTACTGCACAAGCAAGGCGGCTTTCAGGTAGGGACAGTAGACCTGGAGGGCGTGAGAAGAGGACCATCGTATATTGCCCAGCACATAGCTGACAGCGAGCAAAGTGTCCTTGTAGTCGACGCTGCCGAACAGGTTCACCTGAGATATCTCGCTGAGGCTCTGGCCCTGGGCAGCAGTACCTGGCTGCCCTGCGGCTCGGCGGGGCTGGCCAGCGAGCTGCCCCTCACCTTTGGCTACAGAAGCCAAGACGTGACGCCAGCCGAGTCTCCGATAAGCGGGAAGCCCGTGCTCCTGGTTATCGGGAGCCGCAACGACGCAACCGCCAGACAGCTAAGAAAAGCTGAGGCCTCCTTACAACTCCCCCTGATCGCGGTTGAACCGGACCAATTCCTCTCCAATAAAGGAAGATCGGCGAGAATAAACCAGCTAGCAAGAGAAGCCGGCAGTTTCATCAGCTGTGGAAAGAGCGCCGTCATTACTACAACACTGAGCCGCTATGCGCCGCTCCTGAAGGACTCCGCCGCCGGCATCCTGGCAGCGATAGCAGCCAAGGTCGTAGAGCGGTGGGAGCTTGGCGGGCTCATTCTCAGCGGGGGGGATATCGCCCGGGCAACATGCGAAGCTCTAGGAGTCACCGGGGTTAGAGCCACAATGGAACTGCAGCCGGGCGTCGCCGTAGGAGAGACAATAGGAAGCACCAGGGAAGGACTGAGAATCATCACCAAGGCGGGAGGATTTGGCAACGAGGACGCCATAGTTGAGGCCGTCCGCTGCCTGGAAGGAAAGGACTAGCGTGGCACAAGAGGGCACACCTGTACTCGGCATAACAATGGGCGATCCCACCGGCGCCGGCCCAGAGATCATAGTCAAGGCACTGTTCTCGGACGAGGTCGCTGGCCTGTGTAGGGCTGTAGTCGTTGGCGATGCCGCCGTGATGCGCGCAGCAGCCCGGATAGTGGAGATTCCGGCCGAAATCAGGGCCGTCAGCGACATAGATGAGGCGATGTTTCGTCCCGGGGTTATCGAAGTCATCGACCTGGGGAACGTTGACTTGGAGACACTGGTACGCGGACGGGTTGATCCCAGGGGTGGGAAAGCAGCCTACGCCTGCGTGGAAAGAGCGACCGGGCTGGCGCTGGCTAGAGAGATAGACGCCGTGGTCACCGCTCCCCTTAACAAGGAGGCATTGAACAGAGCAGGATACAAATACTCCGGTCATACTGAAATCCTGGCTCACCTGTGTGGAGCAGATGAGGTGGTCATGATGCTGGTGGCGGGGAGTCTGCGCATCGCACATGTAACAACCCACGTTTCACTGCGGGAGGCCTGCGACTTGGTGACCAAGGACCGCATCCTACGTGTGCTGGACTTGAGCAATGAGGCAGCACAGAAGATGAGAGTCCCGGAGCCTCGGCTGGTGGTAGCAGGGCTCAACCCACATGCAGGCGAGGGAGGACTGTTCGGCAGCGAGGAGAAAGAACAGATACTGCCTGCAATAGAGGCGGCCCGAAGACTGGGATTGAATGTCACAGGCCCGCTCCCTCCAGACACCACCTTCCTCCGAGCTTCGAATGGGGAATTCGATGCCGCCATCGCAATGTACCACGACCAGGGACACATACCCGTGAAGATGGTTGGCTTTGACAGAGGCGTAAATGTCACGCTGGGCCTGCCAATCACAAGGACTTCTGTGGACCATGGGACAGTGTTTGGCAAGGCAGGGAAAGGCACCGCCCGCCCTCAGAGCATGATTGAGTCCATAAAACTTGCGGCATTGATGTGTCGCCACAACTGACGCTCCAAGTGGCTGTTCCATCCACTCGAATTCATCATGGCCCGTGTTCTGTTGCTGCTCTACCCTCTCCAGGTTTGTCCCAGGAAACAAGACAGAGGAAACTATGAGTGCTGGGGCGATCAGGCTCTTCCTTATTCTAGGAAAAAGCCACACGATGGGCTAAAATAGGCACCGGAGAGATACCCTGACGCAATAGAAGGGGGAGACAGGCAATGGTACAAAATCAGACGGTGGATCAAACAAGATTCCTGACCGAGATCGAATCCAAGGAGCTTCTGAAGAGGGCTGGCATTCCTGTCGTCGAAGCTAGGCTGGCAACGACGAAGAAGCAGGCCGTCTCAATGGGCAAGGAACTCGGTTTTCCTGTGGTGCTGAAAGTAATCTCCGCGGACGTGATTCACAAGAGCGACTCTGGCGGTGTTAGACTGGGACTGGGCAACAGCACCCAGGTTGGCAGAGCCTACAGTGATATTATGTCATCGGTCAGGCAAAGACATCCCCAGGCTGCGATCCAGGGCATATCGGTGCAGCCTATGGCTCCGCCCGGAATCGAGGTGATCATCGGAATGAGCACGGACCCCCAGTTCGGACCCGTGATCATGTTTGGCCTTGGCGGCGTGCTGGTTGAGATACTGAAAGACGTCTCCTTCAGAATAGTCCCCGTTACCAGAAGAGACGCTGCAGAGATGGTCAGCGAGATAAAGGGCTACCCCATATTGGCTGGCTTCAGAGGCCAGAAGCCAGCCAGTGTTCCCGCTCTGGAGGAGTTGATAGTCAAGGTATCCCAGTTCATAGAACGCAATCCACAAATAAGGGAGCTCGACCTGAATCCCGTGTTCGCCTACGAGAACAAGGCGGTGGCTGTTGACGCCAGGGTAGTGTTGGCCTCGTAGCGACCGACGAGCCTATCCCAGACTTGAGCAGAATAGCCCAAGGAGGCGCCATGTTCAATACCAGAATCACGGAAATGCTGCGCATTCAACATCCCATCATCCAGGGGGGTATCATCTGGCTAGCTAGGGCAGAATTGGCCGCAGCCGTATCCAATGCCGGTGGGCTGGGGGTTCTGTCCTCGATCAGCTTCTCCACAGCCAGCGAACTACGTAGCGAGATCCGAAAGACGAAGGGCCTCACCGATAGGCCTTTTGGGGTCAATTTCCCTATCTTTCCCATGACGAGACCCGCAGAAGGTATCGAGAAGTACATTGACGTGGTTATTGAGGAAGGAGTCAAGGTCGCCGAGACGTCGGGACAAAGCCCGGAACCTTACATGAAGCAATTCAAGGACGGCGGCGTGAAGGTGATACACAAGGTCCCTGCCGTAAGGTTTGCTCAAACCGCGGAAAGGATAGGGGCAGACGCCGTAATTGTTGTCGGTTGTGAAGGAGGCGGCCACATAGGCCTGGATGAAGTAAGCTCGCTGATTCTCATACCCCGCGCAGTGGACACAGTGAACATACCCGTCATTGCCGCTGGCGGATTCGGCGATGGCCGGGGATTAGCCGCTGCGCTGGCCTTGGGTGCTGAGGGAGTGCTGATGGGCACCAGGTTCATGGCGAGCAAGGAAAGCCCAGCTCACCCCAAGGTGAAGGAATGGATGGTAGCGGCAAAGGAGACCAACACCATGCTCATCGAACAATCCATCCGAAACACCGCCAGAGTGATAAGAAACAAGGCGGCAGAGACCACTGCTGGGATGGAGCATGATGGTGCTTCGTTGGAAGAGTTGCTTCCCATAATAAGCGGGTTGAAAGAGAAGGAGCTATTTGACACAGGCGATCTGGACGCCGGCGTAATGCACTGCGGACAGGTGACCGGACTCGTCAGAGGAATACCAACGGTGCAGGAGATCATCGACAGCACCATCAGGGAAGCCGAGTTGATATGCCAGCGCTTGCAGAAGTCTTTTCAATCTCAGCCGTAGGATTAGGCCCTCTGCCAGACGCAACCCTTCACACCAAGCAGGGTCTCAGCGCTTCTGGGAGAACCCAGAGTAACTGGCGACATGGCCCAGGGCGCATGCGGCCCTGTCGAAACTGGAAAAGACTCGTGTCCTTCCCGTAGCCTCCAGTCCCTTCTTCACCTCTTCGTAGAAGGGGCCATAGATGTAGAAGACCACAGGTTTCTCGGGGTGGCTCTCTGCCGCTTCTTCCACGATCTGGCGGAGTTCGAAGTGCAACGCGGGCTTGTAGGCGGCAAATATGCAGAGCACCGCGTCAACCTCTGGATCGGCGAGGAGACTTTTCACAGCCGCCTCTTCCATCTGCGACAGGGGATGTCCTGAAATCATGTTTCCCGGCCAGATGTCCAGCGGATTGCCTACAGCCAGCCACGGAGGCGAAAGGGCACTCAGTTCTCCAATAGTCGTAGGGGACAACTCCGCCATCTCCAAGCCACATCTTTCGCAAGCGTCCACCCCCATGATGCCGAACCCGCCCGTATAGGTAGTGATGCCCACTCTCCTCCCTCGCATCTGCGGCAGCACGCAGAACGCCATTATGGCGTCACAGAAATCCTCAATGTCAGTCGTCCTGATAACCCCAGAGGACCTCAGCGCTGTGTCCCATACTTCATCCCTGCCGGCCAGCGAGCCTGTATGTGACTGGACGGCTCTCGCCGCCGACTTGCTCCTCCCAGTCTTGAGAGCGACTACTGGCTTCTTTTCAGCCACACGGCTCACCGCCTTCAGGAACCGCCTCCCATCCCTCACCCCCTCAATATGCAGGGCGATGACTTTCGTCTCCTCATCCTGCTCGAAGTACTCCAGCGCATCGGCAGCATCCACATCGCACGCGTCCCCCACATCGACTCCCTTGCCCAGCAGTTTCAGATCACCGAAACCAACGAAGAAGGCCCCGGTCTGACAAATCAGGCCAACAGGTAGTTCGGCCATTGTCGTCTTGATGAAGGACGAGCTGAACTTGATGTGAGCATTAGCCGTGCCGAAGGTGTTGGGACCGAGTACCCTGACTCCGCTCCCCTCCACAAGGTGGTCTATTTCCTCCTGTAGTCGCTTGCCCTCATCGTCGTCAGCATCACGAAAGCCCTGCGTGACTATTGTCATGGCCGAAATACCTTCCTCAATGCATTCCTTCACCATCCTCGGAACCAGAGACCTGGGGAGGCTGACAATCGCCAGGTCTACCTTTTCGGGGAGTTCTCCGACCCTAGAATAAGTCTTGACCCCCAGAATCTCGTTCGCGTTAGGGTTCACGGGATAGACTCTCCCCTGGTATCCGTAGCCAAGCAAGTTCTCCAGGACGTTGTACGATCCCTCTCCAGTACTTCGCGAGGCTCCAATTATGGCAACCGACTGGGGTTCCAGGAATTGCTTCAGTTGCTCCACAATACCCATGAGTCCGCCACCTACCTCCTTTCGGCTCAAACACCCAAATATAGACTATGTCTCAACCAGGTGTCAAAGACCTCGCACGCTCTTCTTCCACCGTCTTATCAAACGCCCGACGGTCTGATAGACTATTGGCCGTGCTACTTGAGGAATTCCACCCTATCTTCTATCCGAGATCCATTGCCGTTGTCGGTGCCTCAGCTAACGAGAGCAAAGCGGGCTCGAAGTGGGTCAGGGGATTGCTTGCTGCCGGATTCGAGGGGCGGGTCTATCCCGTTAGCTCCGGTGGTGGCACGCTCTCGGGACTGGAGATTTCTCCCAGCCTGAGAGCAGTTCCTGGCGAAGTTGACTATGTGGTCGCCTCTGTCCCCAGACAGTCTGTACTGGCGCTGCTCGACGACTGTGCCGTCAAGAAGGTGAAGGCAATCCAGTTCTTCACCGCCGGGTTCAGCGAGACAGGCACGACGGACGGGCGAGAGATAGAAGCGCAAATGGTGAAGAAGGCCAGGCAGAATGGTATTCGCATCATAGGCCCCAACTGCATCGGCGTGTACTGCCCGGAAAACCGGATACCCCTCGGTCCATCTCCCCTAGGGAAACTTGGCACAAGCGGTTCTTTAGGCTTTATCTCACAAAGTGGTGGCATCGCTGCTAAACTGGCGGAGATCGGGATAGCTCGCCACATCAACTTCAGCAAGATCGTCAGCTTTGGCAACGGCATTGACCTGGACGCCAGTGACTTCCTCCAGTACCTGGCGGCCGACACGAAAACCTCGGTCATTAGCGCGTACCTCGAAGGCACAAGAGACGGACGTCGCCTGTTCCAGACCGTTAAGGAAGTGGCCAAAGCCAAGCCTGTAATCGTCTGGAAAGGGGGGAGAACCGAGGTCGGCGCCCAGGCAGCTACGTCCCACACTGGCTCGCTAGCCAGCTCGGCGGCCGTTTGGGCTGCAATGCTGAAACAGGCTGGCGCAATAGAGGTGCATGGTCTAGAGGAACTGAGCGATGCCCTACTTATCTTCCAGGATCTTGGGCGCTGGAAAGGCAACAACGTGGCCATCGTCGGAGGATTGGCTGATGGTGGCGGCGGCATTTCCGTGTCTGCCAGCGACAGTTGTACTGAGACCGGGCTTGATATGCCGCCTCTTTCCCAGCGGACAAGGGAAGCGCTAACAGAGCTCCTCGGAGAAGTGGGCAGCATTCTTCGCAACCCCGTTGACGTAAGCCAAGCACCGAATCGTGACCCCATGGCTTTGTCCCAAGCCATAGAACTGGTGATAGAAGACCCCGTCATTGAAGCCATGATAGTCCAGGAAGACCTGGATACCTTCCTGTCGTATTCCTCCTCGGCCGAACTGGAGAGGATAAACGACTTCTTCGTGCGCCTGGGACGCGCGCACAGTAAACCCCTCATAATTGTGTTGCCGCCCGGATCTGCCGAGGCGGAACGCCTCAGCCTGGAGCAAAGGCTTCTGCAGGCTTCCATACCCACCTTTCCTACCATGGAGCGCGCCGCCAGGGCTATCGCCGCAATCAGCAAGTACAACAGCCACAGGTGAGCTATCCCTGACAGCGGCCTTTACAATGAGTGCTACTTCAAGCTATAATCACGCTCAATGCCTTTTCCCAGACCAGTCATCGTCATCCTAGACAAGGTTTCTCAATTGCTAGACCGGAAAGGATATCAAGGCTACATTGTTGGCGGCTTCATCCGTGATTGGCTCCTTGGCAAGCAGACCGGCGATGTCGACATAGCTGTTGACCAAGACGCCATGAGCGTAGCTCGGGAGGCAGCCCAGGCCCTGCAGGGCAGACCTGTTCTGCTCGATGACACCAACTCGATAGCCAGGGTTGTAGTATGCGAGCAAGAGCAGAGGGCTTCATTACAACGCCAAGAGACTGGCCGGGCAGAGTGGCACCTCGACTTTGCCTCCTTCTCCCACAGTATTGAATCTGACCTTGCGCGCCGCGATTTCACCATAGACGCCATGGCTGTCGAACTGGGCCAGTTTGCCGCCGCAGCTGCAGCAGAAACGGATGAGAGGCGAATTCCATTAAAGCTCATTGACCCGTTCTCCGGAGAAGGAGATCTAAGAAACGGTATACTGCGGGCGGTAAGCGAAGGAGTGTTTGATGCTGACCCCGCTCGACTGCTACGCGGGGTAAGGCTGGCGGCTGAACTTGACTTCAGCGTGGAGCCCACAACAGAAGAGCTAATCCGCCGCTATTCTCAATGCATCGTCAGGACTCCAGGTGAGAGAATCAGGGATGAACTGCTTCGGCTGCTCAACGTGCCCCGAAGCGCTCGTTACCTCGGTTATCTTGACGAGCTCAATGTGCTTCCAACCCTGATTCCGGAACTCGCCGAAGGCAAGGGGGTGACACAACCGACTGTCCATTTCTGGGACGTCTTCGACCATTCGCTTCAGACAGTGGCTGCGCTCGAATTCCTGCTCGGGGAAGGCAACTGGGAACACGGCAGCCGGGACCTCCTCGCCGATGTACCGTGGTCGGCTTCCACACATCAGCACCTCTCGCAGGAGGTTTCCAAAGGCAGCAATCGCAAAGCCCTGCTCAAACTTGGAGGACTGCTCCACGACATTGCCAAACCGAGGACGAGAACCATCGATGATTCCGGCAGAGCAAGGTTCCTGGGACACACCAAAGAAGGAGCAGCTATGGCGGAGGCCATCATGAGTAGGCTAAGGTTTAGCCGTCAGGAGACGAGTGTGGTGGGAAGCCTCGTCTATCACCACCTCCGCCCCACACAGATGGCAAACGAGGGTTTGCCTACCCAACGGGCCATATATCGCTACTTCCGAGATACTGGAGATGCTGGCACCGACATTCTAATTCTGGCCCTGGCTGACCATCTGGCAACCCGTGGCCCCCTGGTGAAGATGGAGGACTGGCGAGAGCATTGCCAGCTAACACGCTACATACTGACAAAGCATGAAGAACAACAGGCCAGGATACTGCCCCTGAAGCTGCTTGACGGACACGACTTGATGGATATCTTCGGCTTGCCCCCGGGACCCCTCATCGGCAGGCTTCTGGCTGTGGTGTCCGAGGCTCAAGCCAGTGGCGAATTGACCAGTAAGGATGAAGCTCTGGCTCTGGCGCGCAACGAGTTAGACAGACAACAAGAGGCTATCGGTACCGTCAATTGAAGAAATTGAAGAAGAGGAATATCTACTTACTTGTCGTCATCCTTGGCCTGTCTGGTTTCGCTCTATGGTCAATTGTACCTTTCAACGCCAAGTTGCTTGGCCCCGACGGGCTGACTCTTGGCCTCGACCTCAAGGGCGGCAGCCAATTGCTCTACGAGGCTGATTTGTCCAAGAAGAACCCTTCCGTCACCGATGAACAGGCGGTGTCATCGGCAGTAGAGAAGATCCAGAGAAGAGTCAACCAGTACGGTGCTGCCGAGCCTACGATTCAGAGACAGGGGGCCGACCGGATACTGGTTCAACTGCCCGGGGTGAGGAATATCAGTGAGGCGATTGCACTCATAGGAAAGACAGCACTGCTTGAGTTCAGGGAACAGAAACTCGACGAGGATGGCCAGCCGGTGCTTGACGATAAAGGCAATTTGGTGTTTGAGGACGAGCCGGCGACAGCAGAGGGCAGAGACGGCAAGGAGAGAATACTCACTGGCGAGTATTTGAAACTGGCGACCGTGGACGTGGATCAGTACTCCGGGAGTCCACTAGTGGCCTTCGAATGGGATGCCGAGGGGGCACATCTGTTCGAGCAGATAACGGGGCGCAACCTGCAGAAGCCGCTGGCCATTTTCCTCGACGATGAGTTAATTTCGGCCCCAATAGTACAAGGTGTTATCAGGGAGAGAGGACAGATCGACTTCAACCGCCCCATCCCCATTAGCGAAGCCGAGACTCTGGCAATTCAGCTAAACTCCGGTGCCTTGGACGTGCCTCTCACAATCATTGACCAGCGGGACGTGGACGCGAGTCTAGGCGCCGACTCCATAAGGAAGAGCATACTGGCTGCCGGCATCGGACTGGTTTTGCTCCTGGTGTTCATGCTCATCTACTATCGCCTCCCCGGTCTGATAGCCTGTCTTAGCCTCGGGATCTACGGCACCTTTCTGCTGGCTATCTTCAAGCTCTTCTCAGCCCAGTTGACCCTGACCCTACCTGGCATCGCCGCCTTCATTCTATCTCTGGGCATGGCCGTGGACGCCAACGTCCTGATTTTCGAGAGATTGAAAGAGGAACTGCGAATGGGTCGCACTCTTGGTGCGGCGGTTGAGACTGGCTTCGACCGCGCCTGGCCTGCCATCCGTGATAGTAACATCACCACCTTCATCGCATGTATCATTCTGTTCTGGCTTGGCGGCACCTTCGGCGCGTTCATGGTCAGAGGTTTCGCCCTGACCCTGTTCATCGGCGTGGCTGTGAGCATGTTCACTGCCATTGTTATTACCCGGACCTTCCTCCGACTTGTTGTCGGAATCGGGCTGGCCACCAACCCCACAACCTACGGAGTCAACTCATGATCGATTTTGTGGGCAAGAAGCACTGGTTCTTCCTCTTCTCGGCAGTGGCTCTGACCATAGCCATAATCTCGCTGGCCGCTTTCAAGCTTCAGCCCGGAATCGATTTTACCGGCGGCACGTCCATGACTCTCCAGTTCACCGCGCAGGTCGAGCAGAACCGGCTACGGGAAGAACTCGTGAACCTGGAACACCCTGAAGCCGTGATTCAAAAGAGTGGAGACGATTTCTTCATTCGCCTGAAGGAGATATCGACAGAGGAACGTGAGAACCTCACCGAAGGGCTGGAGACAAGCCTGGAAAGCACAATCACGGCCCTTGACTACAGCACGGTTTCGCCCTCAATAGCCACGGAGACAGCTCGCAATGCTGGCATTGCCGTGGTGATTGCCTCCGTGGCCATGCTGTTCTACATCGCCTGGGCTTTCCGCCGCATGCCCAGCCCTTTCCGATGGGGCACGTGTGCTATCGTCGCCTTGATTCACAACGTGCTCATAGTGGCGGGTCTTTTCGCTATCCTGGGCAAGGCAATCGGAGTCGAGGTCGATGCCCTGTTCATCACCGGACTGCTCACAATCGTAGGCTACAGCATCAACAACACGGTTGTTGTCTTCGACCGCGTTCGGGAGAACATTTCCAAGGTTGTTAGCCCTGACTTCGCAGTCACGGTGAACATCAGCCTTGTAGAGACACTGGTGCGGTCGCTCAATACCTCTTTGACCACTCTCTGCGTCATCCTCGCATTGCTGCTCTTCGGGGGAGCCACAATCCATTACTTCATTCTGGTATTGTTCATCGGGCTAATCGCTGGCACCTACACCTCGATGTGTATTGCTGGCCCCCTGCTGGTGGTGTGGGAGAAGGGAGAGTGGCACCAGTTGGCATCTTGGTGGCCTTTCAGGAAGAGACCTGCCTAGCGGCTGGACTGGAGGCCGTGTACTTCCTTTACTTTCCTGATATGTTCCTCGAAGCCGCTAGAACTCGTCCTCGGCGATCTTCCGAGAGGGTCGACGATCTCCTCCGAGCTACCGAGGAGGACATCAAAGGTGGCCTTGACTGCTGAAGCAGCCACTTCGAGATTGTAGCCACCTTCAAGCGTGAGAGCAAGTCGTCCCTGGCATAGCTCGCCAGCTAGATCCTTCATTATCCTCATCATCTGAGCAAAACCGGCAACACTCACCTGCATCATGGCCAGGCTGTCAGCCCAGTGAGGGTCGAACCCGGCAGAAACCAGAATCAGCTGTGGCCGAAATCTCCGCGCCACAGGGACCAGCACCTCATCGAAAGCTCTCAAGTACTCCTCATCGCCCCAACCAGCGACCATAGGGAAGTTGACCGTAAAGCCCTTCCCTTCCCCTTCTCCGACCTCGTTCATTCCTCCGGTGCCAGGATAGAAGGGATACTGATGAGTGGAGAAGTAGAGGACTTCCGAGTCGGCGTAGAAGGCATCTTGTGTCCCGTTGCCATGGTGAACGTCAAAATCAACTATGAGGACACGATCGATGTCATAGTTGGCCAGGGCGAACTTGGCCCCTATAGCCATATTGTTGAAAAGGCAGAAGCCCATTGCCCTGTTGTGAGTGGCATGATGCCCCGGGGGTCTAACCAGGGCGAAAGCGCTATCCACCTGCTCCTTCATCACAGCTTCCACAGCAGTCAGGAACCCGCCGACAGCACACAACGCCACCTCGTAAGACCTCTGACACATGACTGTGTCGGGATCCAGCCAGCCTCCACCTGTCTTGGCCTTACTTTCAATCATGGCGACGTAGGCAGGGTCGTGTGCCATCTGCACTTCCTCCACCGATGCCCGACGCGGTGAGAACAGAGTGAGTCTCTCCTTGGCGCCAGTCTGCTCCAGGTGCGCCAGCATAGCCACCAGCCTCTGGGAGTTCTCCACGTGGTTACCGGTGTCGTGTTCCAGGTAGATGGGGTCGTAGACCAGTCCTACCTTCATAATACTCGACCTCCCGAGCAATCATAGCAAAAGCTGTTCGGCCTAAACAACAGATTGGAGGACTCTGTCGGTGAGACCATCCGACACCCGTATGGTCGCACCGGAGAGAACTGAGATGAAGGCAAGCTCCTCTCCGGCTCCCTCAACTCAGAGGTCCTAGAGCCGCAGCTAGTCTGCTGATGCTGTCCTCCTTCTTCTCCGCCGCCGTATTATCACCAGCAGGATGGGAATCCAGATCCAGCAGAAGACAACGAGCCAGACGGCCAGAGTGGCCAGAGCCCTACCAAAGGCAGTCAGCCCACGCACTGCCGACCTGAAAGCGCCGGAGGCGCTCCATGATTCCGCCAGTCTCTTCGTCTCCTCCAGATCTACCTCGATAAGCGACATCTCTGAGGTTCGCTCCAGGTATGTCACACGCCCTTGGATCTGCTCGACCTGCCACCGCACATTCCACAGCGCCTCCTGCACCTCCAGCATCTCCCCTACCGTACCGGCCTTATCCAGCAACGCCAGATACTGCTCCTCGGTCGCCTCCAAATTGCGCAGTCGAGCCTCCAGGTCAACATATTCCTCGGTTATGTCCCTTGCCTCAATACGCTCGTAGGGCACATCTGTCGCCAGGTGACGAAGCATGTCAAACGCCTCATCGAATCCATCGGCAGGCACACGGATGTTAATTTCGCCCCACAGTCCCCTCTCCCCCTCACGCCTTTGAGACGAGACAACATAACCGCCCAGTTCGTCAGCTACTGCGGCAACCTCATCCATAGCCTCCACCGTATCCTCTACCTCCAGAGTTATGTAGCCGGTCTTCACGATCTTGCGCTCCACAGCTGTCTCTGCGGCGGACGCCGAGTCCTCAGCATACCGGTCCTCATCTACATATTCCTCTTCCTCCCATTCCTCAGACGGGGCGGGCACTCCCGACGGCACCCCTGGCATCGGCGGAGCACCCTCCGCACAGGCCCCAAACAGCAACAAACCCGGAATCGACAGCAACGGAATTGCGTACTTGAGCGCCCTGTTCATTTGCTCACCCCCTTAATTCCCCAGTATAACACTAGAACGAAGCAACAGCTTCAAAGGCTTACATCCCCTGCGGCAAAGCTATTTCCTCATATCCGGGGAATGACGATCTTCGCTCGTCAGCCACCCCTAGCCAGAGCACTGGGCGTCTATGCATACTCAGCAATTGAAGACTTCAGCACGATGGAGAGAACAATCAGGACCAGGCCGCCAATCAGAAACGCCGGGCCGTACACAAGCAGAGGCTGGGTGAAGTCATCAATCAGTTATGGCAACTTCGCCCCAATTTCAGGCGGGACGTCAGACTGGATAGCGCTGCATATCAGGCTCCTGGCAACCAGGGCACCACCGGTGACAATGACACCACTGACGGCAAAGGCTACGCCCACGTGGAGGGCAATAGGTTTGACATGCCACCACTATATCAAAGCTATAGCCAATACCATCAGGACAGCCAGACCAATCAATACCTTGTAGCCAAGCTCGACATAATGGACAATCTCTCTCGCTTTGTGAAGCAGCGCCGTAATCTCCGGTCCCAGGAAGGCTTCGTTCACCTCAATTTGCTAAGGAACGTGCCTATCCACCCCGGCACACATTTGCGATATGAACAGCTCCACCTGGCTCTGGGAAGCTCCCTCCAGCTCGGGTGGGAGAGACTCACGAATTGCCTGCGCCAGGCGCTGTTTGACCATAGCTCTCACCGGCTCCAGCGAGATGACAATGTTGAACTCTCCCTCGCCCTTGAGATAGGCGCAACCATCACGAACCACGATAGCTGTCTGCTCCCTGATCCACGGATCAAGCTCGACCATGATTTCATCCAGAATCTGAGCTATATGGGGCTCGTCTTCCAGCAACTGGCTCTTGACCTCATCGGCGATGAGGGCATGCGCATCGACCTTATCAAGTTCGGCCGTGACGAAGCGCGGATTGAGGATAGTCAGGTTCACGGTGACAACAACCCCCAGAACCACCAGAATAACGGCGAGCACGAAGCCAAGAATCCCAGAGAAAACCCCTCTAGCAATCCTCATGTGTCAACCTACCTAGAATAATAGGCGGATGAATGATCGTAAAGCTTTTCAGCGACCACCTCCCAGCCTACAGAGTCACGGAAGGCTCAAGCCAGGTCTTTGAGACGATAGGCATGAGAGGGTAAGATGGGCTTACCAAAAACGTTGTCATTTTGCCAGGGGACTCATATTGGAACAGAAAACGCTTGACTTTAGCAGAAACTGAATATACCATTGTTTCTAGGTACAGAAGGAGGTGAGTGAGAAAATGAGCAAGAGACAGTTCCTGGTTCTGCTTGTTTCGCTGCTGGCAGTGGTCAGCCTCTTGGTTGCTGGCTGCGCGCCCGAGGCAGCGCCACCGGCAGAGGAAGAAGAAGCCCCGCCAGAAGAGGAGGAAGAAGAAGAAGAGGCTCCACCGGTAGCTCCAGCGGAAGAGGCTATCGAGTGGGTCATTCAGGCACCTTTCCCTGAAGGCATGACTATCTACAATGGATGTCGTGACTGGGCCGCAGCCGTAACCGAGATGAGTGGTGGCCGCCTCACAGTCAAGGATTTCCCCGCAGGTGCCATAGTGCCGGCCCTGACCGAAATGTTCTCTGTTCACGAAGGCACATTGGATGCGTGCTTCACTGGCTCGCACTACCACACGAGCGAAATCGGGCTGGCCGGAGATCTGTTCAATCTGTATCCCGCCGGCTTGTGCCCCAGAGAAACACTTGCCTGGGTCTATGATGGTGGTGGCCTGAAGCTGTGGCAGGAGATGTACGACCGCAAGGGGCTCAACATTCACGTTGTGGGTCCGTGTGGCTTCAGTTCTGCCGAGACGTTTGGCTGGTTCAGCAAGAAGATGGATTCCCTGAGCGATTTCAAAGGTCTCAAGTTCCGCACCGCTGGAGTCTGGGGAGAGATGGTAAACGAGATGGGTGGAGCCGTCACTTCATGCCCCGGTGGCGAAATCTACCAGAACATGGAGCGCGGTGTCCTGGATGCGTTTGAGTACAGCACTCCAAGCATCGACTATAGCGTTGGCTTCCATGAGCTGGGTGCCTACCTCCATGGCCCTGGAATCCACGCGCCGCAATCGTGCTTTGAATTGCTGATCAACGCTGATCAGTGGGAAGAGCTCTCTCCCGATCTACAGGCAATATGCACTCGTGCAGCGGAGGCTATGACCGCCCGAATCTGGGCCTTCAATGACTATCATGATGCCATGGCAATGGAGGATCTCGCCGATTATGGCACCGAGTTCGTCTATCTCCCCGAGGACCTGCAGGAAGAAATCGTCGAAATCGCCAATGCCAAGTATGATGAGATCGCTGCGGAGGACGAGTTCTTTGCCAAGGTCCTGGAGTCTCAACGTGAGTTTGTCATCAAGTACCGTGCTCTGAAGAACTTCATCCAGCCCGATCCCAATATCATGACCTGGGGCGAGACCCCAATGTATGGGCGGTAGAACACCCCAGACAAAGGCGCTCCATAGCGGGGCGCCTTTGTCTTCTCTCGAACCCCGAAGAGCAATCCCCTGGTTTCAGGTCAAATGCTGAGAGGTTCGTATGTAATGAGGGCTCTAAGATTTGCACTGAAGAAGATTGACTTCCTGAGCGAATGGAGCGGGAGGCTGGTGAGTTGGCTCATAGTGGCCCTCATCCTTGCCATAGCTTACGATACTTCTATGCGCTACCTTTTCAGCGCACCCACAATCTGGGCTTACGACGTCAGCTATATGCTTGGTGGTACAGTCATGCTCATAGGCATGGCCTATGCCAGCCTGCACAAGACCCACATCCGGGTTGACATCATCTACACCCACTTTCCTCCCAAGATGAAGACAATTGTCGACATCGTATTGAACGTGGTTCTCTTCTTCCCCCTCTATGGAGTCCTGTTACAGAAGTCCGTGGCGAGAGCTATTTGGTCATTCCATAACAAGGAGTTCTCCGAAATAGGCTTCTGGCGACCACTCATGTGGCCGTTCAGATGGATGATTCCTGTGGCTATCACCCTCTTTCTTCTGGCTGGAATAGCCTGGGTCATACGCGACTTGTACTTACTCAAAAAGGGAGAGGAGCTACGATAGCAATGAGTCCGGAAACCGTCACCATCCTCATGGTGGCTGGCCTGCTAATCGGAATCGCCAGCGGCTTCCCTCTGGGTCTTGTCCTGGGTGGAGTGGCAATGGTGGTTGGTCTTGCAGCATGGGGGCCGCAGTGCTTCAACATGTTCTACAATCGCCTTTTTGGAGTGATTACCGAGTATACCTTCCTGGCAGTACCGCTTTTCATCTTCATGGGAATAATGGTTGAGAGGTCCGGAGTATCCGACAAGCTTTTCCATGCCCTCCATGTATGGCTGGGCGGCTTCAGGGGTGGACTGGCGATAGCGACCGTTCTATTCGGGACTGTCCTCGCCGCATGTGTAGGCGTCATAGCCGCCTCGGTGACCATGCTTGGACTGATAGCTCTCCCTGCAATGCTCAACAGAGGATACGCCAAGGAGATATCAAGTGGAGCCTGCTGTGCCGGAGGCTCCCTCGGAATCCTTATCCCTCCCAGCATCATGTTGATCCTCTATGGTCCCATGGCTACCATATCAGTCGGCAAGCTGTTCATGGCAGCATTCACACCGGGATTCATCCTCTCTGCTCTCTACTGCACCTACATCGGCGTCCGCTGCTTTCTGAGACCTAACGAGGGACCTTCCATGTCAGCAGGGGAAAGAGCAGTATCGTGGGGCCAGAAGATCTACCTGCTGCTCACTTCACTGATCCCGCCTGTCGTTCTCATTCTGGCAGTGCTGGGCAGCATCTTCTTTGGCATAGCATCACCAACCGAAGCGGCAGGCGTAGGTGCCCTGGCGTCTGTTGTGATGGCCGCCGGATACCGTTCTCTAAGCTTCAGGGTGATCAAAGAGACTGCCTACAAGACCATGGGCACCTTCAGCATGGTCTTTGTCATAGTCGTTGGTGCTTCTTTCTTCACAGGTGTCTTTCTCAGGATGGGCTGTGGTGATGTTGTTGCGAGCCTGATCACGACCATGCCCGGCGGCAAATGGGGCTCTTTCCTACTCATCATGCTTATCATCTTCATACTGGGAATGTTCATTGACTGGATAGGCATTATCATGATCATGATTCCTATCGTCAGTCCAATTGTAATAGAACTGGGCTTTGATCCACTCTGGTTCGCCATGATGATCATCGTCAATCTGCAGATGTCTTTCATGAGCCCGCCGTTCGCCTACGCCATCTTCTTTCTCAAGGGCGTGACGACACCCGAAATGGGAGTAGAGACGGGCCATATCATCCGTGGTGTTATCCCCTTTATCGGACTGGTGGTAGTTGCCCTCCTCCTTTTCATCAGATTCCCTCAACTCATCACCTGGCTGCCCAATATGATGATCAAATAGTCAGTCTATTCCGCTAACCTCGTCAGGCGTAGCTATTGCAGGCTACGCCTGATTACCTTCTCCTAGTAGTTGACTGGACTGGGGATAAATAATAGGATAAGCGCGCTGCCTCCAAGACATCTGGAACTCCGCGGGGTGCCAGATTGGCGCTGGAGATAGGAATTCACATGAAGGTAGCTGCAGTCCAGCTGTCAAGCGGAGCAGACAAGGGAGCCAATATCGCTCGCGCTGTCGAGCTGACCAAGCAAGCGATAGCCCAGAGAGCTCAGCTTATCGTCCTGCCAGAGACGTTTGACTATCGTGGAGACTACGCTGACCAGGACTACATGTCGGAACAGATCCCCGGTGAGTCCCTCCTGCCCCTGATTGAATTGGCCGGCCAGCACGGACTCTGGATTGTGGCCGGAAGCATCCATGAGAAACACCCGAGTTCCACCAGGCCCTATAATACCTCAGTGCTGATAGACAAGCGCGGGAGGATAACGGCTAAGTACAGGAAAGTCCATCTATTCGACATGTCGATCGGTGACAGGAGCATATCAGAGTCAAGTCGCTACACACCCGGAAATAAGGCCGTGGCTTCATTGATTAACGACATTAAAATAGGTCTGAGTATCTGCTACGATCTCCGCTTCCCCGAGCTCTATAGAGAATACTCCGCCAACGGCGTGGAGCTGATCACTATCCCATCGTCCTTCACCACACCTACTGGTAAAGCACACTGGGAGGTGCTGGTCAGGGCAAGGGCGATAGAGAACCAGTGTTTTGTCATCGCTCCCAATCAGTCCGGCGTTGGCTCCGGATCAATCCCGACCTATGGCAATAGCATGATTGTAGACCCTTGGGGCAGAGTGCTGGCCCGGGCCTCCAACCAAGGTGAGGAAGTGATTTGCGCCGATCTCGATTTCGGCGAACTGCGTCAGGTCAGAGAAAGCCTCCCTGCCCTGCAGCACAGGAAGCTATAGCGACAGCCTCGAGATGCGCTCCAAAAGAAGGGCTCTCTTGTGCCTCACCGATACGATATGCATTGAAAACTCAGCTAAGTCTTACTACAATTATGCTTGACGGCTGCGAAAGGAGGAGAGGGAAAACTCGACGCTTCGTGGGCACAGACGAGGTCTGCCAAACACCTCAAGGAACATGAAAGACGATACTCAGACATTTCAACAGGCAGTAGCCAGAGCTGAAATGCTAAGCCTGGCAGCCCAGCAGGCTGCTGACAAATCGAGAAAGGCATCTGATGAGGCCATTGACAGGATCGAGCAAATAAGTCAGGCGGCTGCTGCGGCTGCAGAGGATGCCAGAAAGGCATCCGAAGAGGCAATGAGGAAGGCCGAAGCGATAAGCCAGACAGCTACGGAGAGCGCTGAGGCCGCGACAAGAGCATCGCAGGAGGCGATACGCAAGGCTGATGCAGCCATCGAGGCAGCTACTGAGGCTGCTGAAGCATCGGCGAACAGGTTTGAGGAGGCAGTGAACGAGGTTGAGGCTGTGGTCAACTCCGCCCACGAGGCTGTTGAATCGTCGATGGCCGCGTCCCAGAAAGCCATAAGCAGGGTCGAAAAGATGGGCCAGGCAGCGCAGGAGACCGCTCAGGAGGCCAGAAGGATCTCCCAAGAGGCGGCAGGCAAAGCCGAGGAAATCGGCCAGGCAGCCATCGAGGCTGCCAAAGAAGCGAAGAGAGCATCACAGCAAGCCATAAACAGACTTGAGAAAATAAGCCGGGCATCCGAGAAAGCCGCCAGAGAGGCATCAAAGGTATCGCAGGCTGCCGTAAGCAAGGCCGAGATGATCAGCCAGGCATCTGCGGAGTCTGCTGAGGCCTCCGCGCGAGCGTTTGACGAGGCGATCAGCAGAGCTGACCAGGCGAGCAAGTCAACCACGGAGGCCGCCGAAGCCTCAGCAAGAGCATTCGAGGAAGCAACCACCAGAGCTGAGGAAATAAGCCGGGCCACCCAGGAAAAGACCAAGACCCTAATCAGGGAGTCTCAGAAAGCAATAAGCGCTGCCGAGGAAGCAGTCAAATCAGCCAGTGGAGCTATGGAGGCATCGACACGAGCATCTCAAGAGGCCAGGAATAGGGCCGAGGAAGCCAGGAGAACCTCTCAGGAGGCGATAGACAGAGCCGAAGAGATAAGCCAGGCCGCCATGGCTATTGCCGAGGAAGCCAAGAGATCTTCTCAGGAGGCAATAACCAGAGCACAAGAAACCAGCCAGGCAGCCAAGGAGGCCGTCGCAAGCTCCACCCAGGTACTCAAGAAAACAGCCGAGACATCGATAGGAGCAGCCAAGGAGGCTGTCATAGCGTCCGCGAGAGCACTGCAGGAAGCGATCAACATAAGCGAAGAGACGAATCGGTCCTCCAGGAAAGCGGCAAAAGCATCAATACGGGAATTCCAGAAGGCAGTGGGCGGGGTTCAAAGGCTGGGCAAGGAGACAGGGGAAGAGGCCGCTGCGCTACCGTCGCTTGTGCTGGAAGAGGCCCTGGCCAAATCCGAGGCTGCCGTAGAAACGAAGCCGGAGAAGAAAGGCTCCAAAAAAGACATCCAATCCCGTCTGGATTTCCTGGCTCGCATGTACGCATCCAATAAAACTACACGTGGAGGGGAGGAAGAGGAGGAGGAGGAGGCAGAAAACGGAGAGGAAGAGGAGGACTAGATGAAGACGGCGTGGAGGCAAGTGCTCTCCTGACTATAGGGTCGGCTCTTGTATGCACATAGGCGAAAGGCTAAAATAGAGACTCGCGGAATAAAGGAGGTGTACCGTGCCCGAAGCGGAGCAAGTGTTCGTCGCGACTGAGACTGAGGAAGAGACTGAGCAGAAAGGCAAGAAGATCCCCAGGAGGGCAGAGCAAGCTGTTGACTTCCTGGACGAGACGCAACAGCGAGCGGCGGCAGCTTACCTAGCCTATATGGAAGCTGAACGGCAACTGGAAGAGGCCTACAAGGACCAGGAGGGACTGGCAGAGAAGGGCTACGGTGAAGCGGTAGAACAGGCGAGGAAGAGCTGTGAGGAGACTATAGCGCAGAGTAATAAGCTTTGCGAAGAGACAATAGGCCAAGCAAGACAAGCCCACGAGGAGACAATAGCTCGAGCGCTGAAGACCAGAGAAGAGGCTGAGCGCAAAGCCCGCCAGGCCCACAACCAGACCCTGGAGCGGACGTGGACAGTCTTCACCAAAGCTAGAAAATAGTGGAGAGACACCTCAGATTATCTCTCCGATACGTCACTACTGGACCATATTAATATAGGTAGGTCTAGGTAAGCCACGGGTGGGTGGCAGACCGGCTATAGCAATACAGGAATATCCTCGAAGGTCTCTTCGAGTTTCCTGCTCTGATATCCCAGTCCACGCTTGGATTTCATGACAGAAATCAGGTCGACGGCCTTGCTGAAGTAGTCCGTGATCTTCTTGACATTGCTGATTTCCGAGAGGACTATCGTCACATCCAGCGAATTCTTGCCTCTGGGGTAGTCACCGCTTCGTATCAATGCATCGGGAGCCACGCTTCTGAGATTGTCCCCCAACTGCTTGATTATCTCCATACGCATTTCCTTGGGCGGCCCAGTAACCAGGAACAGCGCTCTCCCGGCATCCTTCGGCTCACAAGTAAGCGATAACTCTCCTATCGCCTCATCCATCGAATGAGCTGCCTTGCTGGTTTCATCCATCTTGTCCCTGAAATCGCGCTTGGGCCCACACAGAGGCAATCTCCGCGGGAGTCGCGAACTGCCCTGCCCGAGTACCGTCCATCCTGCCAGAGTCTGTATAATATCTCCAGCATCTAGCGTCTTGGCCCCAACATATCTCTTACTCGTCTCCTCACCGGCACAAAGCAGATTAAAAAACGGCTCAACCGCCCTGGCGTTGATGGCTGCCATATTGCTTTCTGCTGAGGAGTTCTTCTTGACATACCTCTGGTTATCAATGAGAAATATCGCATCGGCAACTAGATAGCTGGACTTGAGGCACATAGCCGTATTGTAGACGGTCCTCGTCTCCGTGGTTTCCTCCTGTCTGAAAGGCAGAACAATGACATCGTAGACCGGCTTCCCTACGTAGCGTTCCTTGAGGTACTGAGTCAGTACTGCTATCGACCCGGAACCGGTGCCACCGGCGGCAGAAGCAATCACCAGAAACGCATCTGTGTCGTAGAATCGGTCCGTGGCCCTCAAGGAGTCTATGATCTTATCGGTCTCTTCTCTGGCTATCTCAGCACCCAATTCGCTTATCTTGCCCACTCCATGCCCGTTGGTCCGCTGGCCTCCAATAAGTATCCTGTGCTTGTAGTCGGCCTTGACGGTGCGTAACCCGCTCAGATCAGCAACATCAGTGTTCACGGCAAAGGCGTCCGCAAGTATGTCCATCCCCCGCAAAGCGTGAGCTCTCTTGTTCAGTCGAGCGAGCCTATCAGCAATCCGACCGCCACATTGACCTAGACCTATGACCAGTAGCTTCATGTCGCTTATTGTAAACAACGACCTACGGGCATGTCAACACACCGCACTCGTTCGAGTCATATCCCCCAGGCTATCAGCTACCAGACCGTGCCTCAATCCGCCGTCTCCTCTCCGAAGCCACCACCGCCCCCAGGCCGAAGAGGACCGCGGCCACTCCAATGAAGAAGCCCGCGTAGGGCACTAGCCTCAACAGCTTGAGAATCACCAACCCCAAAGCCAGGGCCGCAATCATGATGCCTTTGCCCTCCACATCTCTGGAGCGGCCGATAATCAGCTTCCCAACGAACAAAGCTACAGGTATCTGGGCGAGGTAGACCGCTATGCCCCAGAGAGCCAGGGTAATCAATCCCACAGGTATGCCGACGATTGTGATGCACGTCACTATCGCGGCGATAGGAGTCACAAACAGGATGAGTGCACCCCAACCGGCGCTGGGGCCGGGCCTGCTACGCACAGCCTCGGCGACGGATGCCAGCCATCTTGGAGCGAGCAGTATGACAAGCAGTCCTGTCAGCAAAGCCATCAGGAAGCCGATGAACTTCCACTTCACATCCGAGAGGAAGGCAAACACGGAAGACTCGGCACCATCCCTCTCCTTCTCAGGCAGCTTATGGGTCGTCACCCCTGCGACCTTGGCTCCCGACTGAATATCAGCCTCGCTCTCGCTGGTGTAGACCAGGTTACCTTGAATATCAGCCGTCGGCTCTATCGTCAGGGTCTCGACTTCAAGCTCAATGTCTCCCCATACTTCACCACCTATGCTGATGCTCCCACCTCCACCCCTGATGTCACCCTCCACCAGCCCGTCAATGCGCGCATTTCCAGCACCCAGCAGGAGGTCACCTTCTATCTTAGCTGACCTCGCAATATCCAGCTCGGCGCAGCCAACCATCAGGTCACCACAAACGTTGCCGCCAATACTGATGGTCTCGCCTATTGCCCGCACCGCGTGACCGACATCGCCGTAGATAACGACCGTCCTGCCAGCAGCCATGGTACTGCCGCTGACTTCACCACCAACGGCGACTACGTTGGCGGCGGCCCAGAGCTCACCATTGACAGTGCCCTCGATGATGACCTTGTTAGCGCCTGCGTAGAGATCATCATTGATAACCTCTTCGCTAGCCACGATGACCGTCTCCGCCCCACGGAAGTCAAACGCCAAGGCGGGCACTGTGAAGCAGAACACCAGCACTGCCGCAACAGACATGCCCACCACCCCCCTGGGAATCTGTCTCTTAACGCTCACTTCCCTGCAACACCTTGAGCTTGCCAGATGGCATTATTGCCCATTACCATATAACGTTCAAACCTTCCGAAAGTTCATGCATACGCTGGTTTGCTCCAACGGAGCCAGAGAACGACCACAGTCACCAGCACAGCTACCGTCGCTACGAATAGCTCCAACTGAAGGCTCGAGAAATGACCGGACTGCACGAGTATGACGCCATAGTTGATGAGAGCGTGGAGCAGCGAAGCCAGAAGATAGAACTGCGACCCCCGTCCCTTGGCCAAGCCATACCCGGCCAGTGCACTGGCAGCGGTGTGGAAGCCTACAGCGAAGAACCTCTCCCAGAATCCGGCCAGCGCCAGTAAGCCTTCACCCTCCACCAATCCCCAGGTCCACCCGGACGCGAATATGGCGTTGTGTGCCCATTGCGCCTCAAGTATGCCAAAGCCCGCTCCTGCCACAGCTCCAACAGCCAGTCCGAGCTTGGGATCCATGAGAAACCACGTCTTGCGCCACCAGTAGAGAATCACGGGCAGCAGCTTGGCACCCTCCTGAACTAGGCCACTGAGGAGTACTTGCGGGATTCCGGCAACAAGAAGCCAGCGTACCAGGTCTTCCTGATTCCAGAAGTGGTTCAGTGCTTGCCCCGTCCAGGCTTGCAGCGGCAGTTGAACAAAGGCAACTGCGGCCAGAGTCAGAAAGGCGCTGGCAGCGAGAACTGCCCAGAGCCAACCATCCTTGTACAGCGGTGGCCAGTAAGCAGCAAGCCAGACCACGCCGAAGGCCACAGCAAGACCAATGCCCTCCACGCACGGATTGGCAAACCGGGATGCAAACAGCCCGGTCATCTGTTCCAACATGATGTGCCTCCTACAGCTGTCAGAGAAACGCCTAGAGAACCAATGGCAGCACCGCTCGCCATTATATCACCCGCTCATCCCCCGAAACTGGGCCAGGGAGCCGAATCACAGGTCTTCCTCCGTGAGAACCGTGATTCCACTCCTCATCAGCAACGCAGCGGTAACGCCGTCGCCATCGACTTGACTTCCCGAGAAGCTGCCGTCATATATCCGGCCGCAACCACACGACGGGCTTCCTGATTTCCCCACGAACTGGCCGGCCCCGAACAGCCTGGCGATCCTCAGGGCCTCCTCAGCCCCTCTAAGGAATTCCTGAGAGACGTCTCTGCCATCTCTATTCCTGACCCTGCACTTCCCGTCAACGACGTCCGCACCTGAGCCTCCCTGGATCTCTTGAGGTGGCCGTGGGGTTCCCAGACCTCCTAGCTGCTCAGGGCACACTGGAATGAGCGTCTCCCGCTTCGAAAGCTCCACAAGCTTCTCGTCCCTGTTCTTGCCTGTGCCATCCCAGGTACATCTGACCCCCAGTAGGCAGGCACTTACCAGTTTCATCGAAGCAGTCTGCCGCTTCTCATTCGTCCCTGGACTCCTACAAGCTCTCGTCTGCTTCGTACGCCTGGTGACAACCGGTGAAGGTGTTGCTCTGTTCAGGCATATAGGTCAACGGGTCTGATGTGTTTCCTCTGGCCATCGTAGTCTACCCTGTATATTTGCATGTCATCGGTGAACTCGCGAACCCAGCCATCAAGAGGGAAGTCGTCGGTCTCTTTTACCGAGAGTATGTACTGAACATCGTAGCTCGAGGCAAACTCCCGTATCAGCGATATGAAGTGCCGCAGGTGGTTCTTGTCCAGATTATTAGCCGCCTCATCTATGATGACCGGCAGCCTGAAGTACCTGGCCAAAGCAGTCAGTGCAGCCAGACTGAAAAAGGACCTTTCTGCCCCACAGGGATGAGTTATCTCCCTATCTTTGTAGATAGTCTTGCTGAGCTGCAAGCTGCCTTTTCCCATCTCGATGCAGGAGTTAATCAAGCCTTCGCCTGCGAGTCTCATATTTATGTCAATTATGATTTCCTGTATCCCATCCATTACTTCCTGCTCATCGAAAGCATTGTCCAGGACAGCGCCAAGAGCCCTGGCAATTCCATCCACTACCGCAGGCACGCACGCTAGATCCGCATGTTCGGCATCATTGCTCTCCCATTCAGCTCTCCTCTGTTTGGTGAGCTCAGCCCAGACAGCTCTGTGCTGCGGAATATCCCTCTCCATGGCGACAATCTGCGAGAGGAGACCATCCATCTCCCGGGTACTGAATTCGCCTACTTGCATGCCCAGATTCTTCACCTTGCCCGAAATGGCGGACTGGTAGTCAGACTTCTTGCGAGACAATAACTCTCTCACGCCCCGCAGGAATGGCTTCAGGTCTTCTTCAGAGCCTAGCTCTGGCATACCCACATGTTCCTGTACAAACAAGAGAAGCCTGCTATGTACCTGCTTGACCGCGTTCGAGATGGTCTCCTTCTCTCTCCTCTCATTCTCCGCCAGGGTCGCGCCATATCTGCTGATGTGAGCAAGCGAGGAGGCAAACTCGCCTTCGAAGAAGGCTTCTGCTCTACCCTTGTCCTCACATATGGTTGTCAGATTATCTATCCTTCTCCTCAGAATCCGGGCATACTCCCTCTTCTGCTCCTCCGGCGCCTCAGGAATAGGTTCCGGGCTTAGTCTGGTGAAGGCAGCGTCATCATCCATCAGCTTCAATGGGATGAGTCCGTGCACTGACTCTTCGCCATGCTCAGAGCTGATCTTTACCAGGTCAACCTGAACCCTTGGAGCATCGGCGGT